>JADZCW010000254.1 GCA_020851395.1 Phycisphaeraceae bacterium | reverse complement strand
TGTTGAGGATGATGGTCTTGGCCTTGATCCCGTACTGCGCCGCCGTGGTCATCTCCATGGCCGTCATGCAGAACGACCCGTCGCCGTCGATGTTGATCACCGGCATGTCCGGCCGGGCCAGCTTGGCCCCGATCGACGCCGGCACGCCGTAGCCCATCGTGCCCAGCCCGCCGGAGGTGATCCACTGCCGCGGGTACCGGAAACGGTAGAACTGCGCCGCCCACATCTGATGCTGGCCCACCCCGGTGGTGATCAGCGCCTCACCCCGCGTCTGCTTGTACAGCTCCTCGATCACCGCCTGCGGCTTGAGGTGGAACTCCCGCTCGTCGTCCTTGTACCGGAACGGGTGCTTGGCCTTCCAGCCCGCGATCTTCTCCAGCCACTCCTTCCGGGGCCGGTGTTCAAGCAACGGCAGCAGCAATTCCAGATTTTTCCTCGCGTCGCCCTCGATCCCCAGCGTCACGCCCACAGCCTTATTGATCTGCTCCGGCGAGATGTCGAAGTGGATGATCCCGCCCGTCCCGAGCCGCTCAGCCTCCCGCGCGCCCTTGGCGAACTTCTTGGGATTGCCCGTCACCCGGTCGTCAAAACGCGCCCCCACCGCGATGATGCAGTCCGCCTGATCCATCGCCCAGTTCGCGTACGCCGACCCGTGCATCCCCAGCATGTGCAGCGACAGCGGCGACGTCTCGTCGAACGCGCCTAAGCCCAGCAGCGTCGTCGTCACCGGGATGTTGGCCTCAGCCGCGCACCGGCGCAATGCATCCACCGCCCCGGCCAGGATCACACCCTGCCCCACGTACAGCACCGGCCGCTCGGCCCGGTTGATCATCTCCGCCGCCCGGTGGATTTCGCTGGAGGTTCCCTGCTCGCGGATGTCGTACCCCGGCAGGCGCGGCCGGTCAATCACCGCCTCGCGCAGCACCGACGCCGTCACGTCCTTGGGCATGTCCACCACCACCGGCCCGGGCCGCCCCGTGGTCGCGATGTGAAACGCCTCGTTGATCTTCCGCGGCAGGTCGCGCACGTCCTTGACCAGCGCGTTCCATTTTGTGCACGGCCGCGTGATCCCCGTCACGTCCGCCTCCTGGAACGCGTCCGTCCCGATGGCGCTCGTCGCCACCTGCCCGCAGAAGACGATCAGCGGCGTCCCGTCCATCAGCGCGTCCTGCAGCGGCGTGACAGTGTTCGTCGCCCCCGGCCCGGAGGTCACCAGCACCACCCCGACCTTCCCCGACGCCCGCGCGTACCCCTCGGCCATGTGCCCGGCGCCCTGCTCGTGCCGGGTCAGGATGAACTGAAAGTGCGGCGACTCATAGATCGCGTCGAACACCGGCAGGATCGCCCCGCCCGGGTAGCCGAAGATGTGCTTGACCCTGTGCTGCCGCATCAGGTCGTGGAAGACCTGCGCGCCCGTCATGCCGATGTACTGCCTCGTGGGGGTGCCGATCGCGGCCCGACTCCGGTCCGCCGCGGTGTTAGCGGTCGTTGAAGCGCTCATGGGAATGCCTTTTCCTGAATCAGCCGGGGCGACGTATCGGCCCGGCGGGAGCGAAGAACGTCATGCAAAAGGGCATGCCGTCGTCGTGGTCCAAGGTTGAATGATATCGGGTAAGACGTTCCGGCCCGGATAGGTCACGCCTCGGCCTGGGCCTGGAACACGGTCCAAGATCGCGGGTCCTCCGCTCAGCTAACAGCGACCGTCGCCGGCACGACAGCCCGCGCGGAGGTGAGTCGGACCGAGGTTGGAGCGAGACGACAAGACATAGCCGAACAAGTTTACCTTATAGATCGCGAAAAAGTCAATGTTGGGGTGAAATAAAGAGGGCGATATGGTCTATCCCGCCCGGAACCTGCGTCCCAGCCTGGAGGAAGTCAGAGGTAGTTAGAAAAGGGATGGCGCCTGTCTTAGCTTCTTCCAAGCCGGGGCGCAAGCCCCGGGTCAGAACTTGCGTCCCCGCGTCGTTTCCTCGACGATCCTTCCCATGCCCCATCCCGGCCGATGCTGGCGGCACGTCATCTTCGGCACGCACGGCTCATGGCTCCCCGGCGACCCTCGCGGCTGGCGCAGCCGGCACCACCACCGACACTCCAGCGGTGACTACAAACGACCGCCGCCCGCTGGCGAACATGCCTCGCTTCACGCGCTGGATCAGCGGCTCTGTCCCACCGCGGTAACGATCCCCCAAATTCTGCGCCCTGTCCTCGGTCAGGCCATCTTGGAAGTCCTGGCCGAGAATGATTCACGCGTTCTGGCCCTGGCCGTCAGTGGTCATCACACCCACATATTGGCAGAACTGTCCATCGACTACGGCACGGTCAGGAAGGTCATTGGTCGGTGCAAAAACATTTCGTCCCTGCGCGTGCGGGACGAGATGCCCGGGAAGATTTGGGCCGCGGGGGCAAGTTCATCCGGATCGGTGATGTCGAGCATCAGCGGGCGGTCTACGCTTACATCCTCCGCCACGCAAAGGAAGGAGCGTGGGTGTGGTCATTTCGGGAAGGGGGGTAGGGGGAGACCGACCCGGGGCTTGCGCCCCGGCTTGGAGGAAGTCAGAAGTAGTTAGAAAAAGGGTGGTGCCTGCCTTGGCTTCTTCCAAGCCGGGGCGCAAGCCCCGGGTTATATTACCCCGCACCTCATCATCCCCCTGCCTCGGAGGCACCTCATGGCCAACCTCAAGATCGGCATCATCGGCGGCACCGGTTTAGGCGACGCCCTCGGCGGCCAGGAGGGCAAGTCAGCCCACGTCCAGACGCCCTTCGGCCCGCCAAGCTCACCGATCGTCCAGACCCGCTGGCAGGGCGTCGACATCGCCATCCTCCAGCGTCACGGCCCGGGCCACGTCTACCCCCCGAGCTTCGTCCCTTTCCGCGCCAACATCTTCGCCCTCAAGGCCCTGGGCGTCACCCACGTCATCGCCTCCGGCGCCACCGGCTCGCTCCGCCAGGAGATCGCCCCCGGCGACCTGGTCATCGCCGACCAGATCATCGACAAGACCCACCGCCGCGCCGGCACCTTCTTCGAGAAGGCCGCCGTCCACGTCGAGTTCGCCGAGCCCTTCTGCCCCGTCATGCGCCAGTGGCTCATCACCGCCGCGGCCAAGCTCGCCCCCGCCGCCGGCGGCGACTTCCGCGGCAAAGTACATCAGAAGGGCACCTACGTCTGCATGGAGGGCCCCGCCTTCTCCACCCGGGCCGAGAGCATGATGCACCGCGCCTGGGGCGGTGACCTGATCGGCATGACCGCCATGCCCGAGGCCAAGCTCGCCCGCGAGGCCGAGCTGGCCTACGCCCTGATCGCACTCCCCACCGACTACGACTGCTGGCGCCCCCGCCCCCGGAAGGAAGAAGGGACTGATCAGCAACTCCTCGCCGAGATCCTCGGCAACCTCAAGCAGGCCTCCGACGCCGGCGTTGCCCTGATCCGCCAGGCCCTCAGCGACGTCTCCATGCTCGAAGCACAGCCCAGCCCCGCCCACGACGCGCTCAAGATGGCCATCTGGTCCCAGCGCGACAAGATCGACCCCGCCGAGACCGAACGCCTTGGCACGATCTGGGGCCGCTACTTCGAAAAGTAAAATCTCCGCCGCCGCGCCGCAAACCCCTCAGAACCCGCCCTCGCGCAGCCGCTGCACCGACTCCGGGAACGGGTACCTCGCGTACACCGCCGTCGGCGCGCAGTTCCACATCCACGGCGCCGGGTACACGTCCCCCGTGAACCCCGACTCGTGCATGATCCGCAGCACCGTCTCGAAGCTCGGCTCCTTCCCTGTCTCATCGCGGAGCTGGTTCTCCCTCGCCCCCAGGAAGCTAACCGACGCCACCGGCAAACGCTGGGGCTTGCGGCGGATCATCTCGCTGACGATCCGGAATCCCGCCGCAAGTTGATCGAGCGTCAGATGATCACTTCCGGGCGGACGCAGCAGCGCCAGGATCTCCAGGCTGTCCAGGTCGAACTTCAGCACCGTGAACCGTCCCCGATCAGCGAACCGCCCCGCATACTCCGTGATGCTCGCCGCCGTCCACTGGCTTGTCGGCAGGATCGACGCGATGTGACCGACGATCCCCCGGCTGTTCTCCGTCGCGTTGACCGCGCACACCAGCGATCGATACCGCCCCGCGATCAGGTCATCCAGCAGGTACTGCCCCCACATGATCCGCATCCGTGCCGAGGCGTCGGGCTGGCTCGACGGGCGCCCGTCGGGCACGATGATCAGCCGGTCGTGCCGGCCGGTGTCCGCCATCAGTTCGTCGATCTGACCATCGTAGATCCGTGATCGGCCGCGCTCCGCCAGAGCCATGCGAACCTCCCTATGCAACCCCCGGAACCCTCAACCCCCACAACCTGGACACCCGATCGAAATGACACTGGATGATAGACCCGTGATCCATGTTTTTTCACTCGGTCGCGAAATTCCCAGCTAAAAGGTGTTGGCTTCAGATCATAGGGCGCGGCAAGGGGCTGGCGACCCAGGGGAGTTGGGCCGAATATTCCATATAAATGTGTGGTGAATAGGCGGTTGTGTGCTCTAAAGTTGGCCCTGCCTGGGGTATCTGGCCGATAAAACTACAGAAGGACCGGTGTATCCTCGCTGGTGATGCGCCATGACCCAATTCGGCTCACCCCTGGCTGCGAGTCTGGCCTCGACGCCCCTGCAAGCCCAGCAGGTCGGGCGCGAGCTCGGCCACGCCCAGACCCGCCAGGCCGCCGACGCCAAACGCATCCGCCAGATGATCGAGTCCCACATGCAGTCCCTCGAAGAGGGCGACGAGGACTCCGTCGACCAGATCCGCATCGACAGCCAGCCCCCCCAGCAGCACGGCCGCCAGGGCCAGGACCAGTTCTTCCGCCAGGACACGTCCCAGGACAACGCCTCCGGCGACGCCGACGCATCCACCCCGGCCCCCGCCGAGATCCTCGGCCCGCCCGCCCCCGATCCCGCCGTCATCGCCCAGCTCCTCCAGAGCACGCAACGCCTCACGCCCACCGGCGACAAAGAGCCCCCCCAGGACCCGCTCTACAAACACCTCGACCTCCAGGCCTGACCACGCCTTCAAGCCATGGGTGACCTCCCCCGACCAAACCGGGCCAGCTACCGCACGCCCATAAAGCCGCTGATTTATCGCGGCGCCCCCGCCATCGAGCTACAATCGGCGGCATGTCCATCACCGCGCTGCTCCTCGTGCTGCTGGCTTCCGCCTGCATCGCCCTGGCCCTCTGGGCCTGGCGTCAGCGAACCCTCGCCGCCGACCTCACCCGACAGCTACGCGAGTCCGAGCAAGCCGTCCAGACCCGCGACGCCGAGATCGCCGGCCTACGCGCCCAAACCTCAGCCGCCAAGGAAAAACAGGACTACCTCGAACGCCATTTCCAGCAGACCCAGCAGCAGCTCCGCGAAACCTTCACCGCCCTGGCCGGCGACGCGCTGAAGGCCTCCAACGAGCAATTCCTCCAGCTCGCCCAGGAGAAGTTCAAGTCCGTCCTCAGCCAGGCCAACCAGGACCTCGACGTCCGCAAGACCGCCGTCGAGACCCTCGTCAAGCCCCTGACCGAGAAGCTCCAAACCTTCGACCAGAACATCAAGCAACTCGAGCAGCACCGCACCGAGGCCTACGCCGGCCTCAAACAGCAACTCGGCGCCATGACCGAGGACCAGCGCCGACTCAAACAGGAAACTGCCAACCTCGTCCAGGCCCTGCGCCGCCCCGACGTCCGCGGCCGCTGGGGCGAGATGCAGCTCAAGCGCGTCGCCGAGCTCGCCGGCATGGTCCCTTATTGCGATTTCCAGGAGCAGTTCACCACCACCGACGGCGCGGACAACGCCCTCCGCCCGGACTTGATCGTCCGCCTGCCCGCCGACCGAACCATCGTCGTCGACGCCAAGACCCCCCTCGACGCATACCTCAGCGCCCTCGAGTGCACCGACCCGGATCAGCAGAAGCAGCACCTGGCCCGACACGTCCAGCAGATCGAGGCCAAGGTCACCCAGCTCGCCTCGAAGCCCTACGCTCAACAGTTCGATCGCTCGATCGACTTCGTCGTCCTGTTCATCCCCGGCGAGAGCTTCCTCCACGCCGCCGTCAACGCCCGGCCGGACCTGCTCGAAAAAGCCATGGAAAAAAACGTGGTGATCGCCACCCCCAGCACTCTGATCGCCCTCCTGCGCGCCGTCGCCGCTGGCTGGCGCGAGGAGAAGATCGCCCAGCAGGCCCAGCAGATCGGCGACCTGGGCAAGGAACTGCACGAGCGCCTGGTCATCGCCATCAACCACCTGCAGAAGCTTCGCGGCGGATTGGGTTCAGCCGTGGCGGCCTACAACGACTACGTCGGCTCGATCAACTCCCGCGTCCTGGTCTCCGCCCACAAGCTCGAGGACCTCGCCGCCAAGTCCGCCAAGAGCCTCCCCGACGAGCTCCCGACCATCGACCAGACCATCCGCGAGGCGGTCTCGCGCGAGTAGGGGGGATCGACGCCATCACAGTCTCGGCTCACTCGCCAGCATCTTCGGCAGCTCCCGGTCCACCTCCGGGAAGTACCGCCGCACCACCGAGCAATCGAACCGCGGCAGGATGCTCGACGCCGGCTCACGCCGCAGCAGGAACTCGAACACCGCTTTAACCACGTCCTGCGGCGCCGCCCGCCCATGTGACCACAGGTCGTAGTCCGACCACCCCAGCGTCACCCGGTGCGCGTAGAGCGCGCGATCCTCATGCACCCGGACCTCGTACGTCCAGTGGTTGGCGCCTTCGGTCTCGATCCCGATCTCGATCCGGGCCATGCGGGGCTTCCCACGGTAGAATCGTCGCCGTCAGAGCATACCACAGCCCGCGTCGTTTCCCCGCCTCTTTCCCACGCCTCCGAGCACAGGGCGACATGAATTTCCTGCTCGAGACATTGCGACTGGGCCTCTCGAACCTCCGCCTGCACAAGATGCGGTCGCTGCTGACCGTCCTGGGCATCATCTTCGGCGTCTCGGCCGTTATCGCCATGGTCGCCATCGGCGAGGGCAACAAGCAGCGCGCCCTCGCCGAGATCGCCAACCTCGGTGCCCGCAACATCATCCTCCGCTCCGTCAAGCCCCCCGAGTCCCAGAAGGCCGGCAGCACCAGCAACTCCCAGAGCTGGATGATCGCCTACGGCCTGACCCGCCTCGACCTCTCCCGTCTCCGCCAGACCGTCGGCCAGATCACCCAGGCCATCGCCCTCAAGAAAGTCAGCGCCCGCATCGAACGCCTCAACCTCCAGTCCACCGCCTCGGTCTTCGGCACGGAGCCGACTCTCCTGGACGTCACGAGGCAGCACGTCTCACGCGGGCGGTTCATCACCGACGCCGACAACCGCAACCGCGAGCCCGTGGTGGTCCTTGGGGCGGAGATCGCCAGGCGGCTGTTCCCACTTGAGGACCCGCTGGGCCAGACCGTCCGCGTCCAGGGAGTGGCCCTGCGCGTCGTCGGCGTCATGGCCCTCACCGCCGGGGGCGCCAGCCCCCCGAGCGTCCCCGCCGGCGCCTCGGCCGGCGGACCTCGCGGCGGCGGTGCCTCGGCCCTGACCAACCGCGACCCCCAGTTCGACGTCTACATGCCCATGGGCACCGCCGAGGCCCAGTTCAGCGACATGACCGTCAACCGCTCCTCCGGCAGCACCGAGGCCGAGTCCGTCGAGCTCTCCGAGCTCATCCTCGAGGCCGACAACCAGTCCTACGTCCCCGCCGTCGCCGAACGCGTCCGCCGCGTCCTCGCCATGGACAAGCAGCCCCGCGACGACGTCGAGGTCGTCGTCCCCCTCGAACTCCTCCTCCAGGCCGAACGCACCCAGCGAAACTTCAACTACCTCCTCTCCTCCATCGCCTCGATCAGCCTCCTCGTCGGCGGCATCGGCATCATGAACATCATGCTCGCCACCGTCACCGAACGCACCCGCGAGATCGGCGTCCGCCGAGCCCTCGGCGCCACCCGCAAGCACGTCGTCGCCCAGTTCCTCGTCGAAACCACCGTCCTCTCCGGCCTAGGCGGCCTCCTGGGCGTCGCCCTGGGCGTCGCCTGCGTCCCCGGCCTGCGGACCATGCGCTACTGGTTCCCCCAGGCCATGGCCGACCTGGCCGAGCCGCAACTGACGACCTGGTCGATCCTCGTCAGCTTCCTCGCCGCCGCGGCCGTGGGGATCGTCTTCGGCCTCTACCCCGCCGTCAAAGCCTCACGCCAGGACCCCATCGTCGCCCTGCGGCATGACTGAGCCAAGATTCACCGCAGAGGACACAGAGTCCGCAGAGAAGAAAAGGCGGAGAAGAAGGTCGTATTCATTGAAAAGAAAAACGCCGCGACTGCCGCGGCGCTTGGTGTTTCTGGGTCTGGAGTAGGGCACGCATCCTGCGTGCCATCGGATGAACTTGCCCTTCTGAGGAATCGGCACGCAGGATGCGTGCCCTACGCATGGCCTTCTCTGCGTCCTCTGCGCTTTCTGCGGTATAACTGTATGACGGTCAGCCAATCGTCCAGCGCTTGACCCCGCGGACTTTCGCCGGCTTTTGGCCGGGCAATCTCACCTCCGCCTCCACCCCCCGCGGCAGCTTGAGGCTCACCTCGACCTTCCCGCCCTTGCGCGTCCAGCTCGACTCGATCAGCCCCTGCGGCGCGGGGATCGCCGCCGAACTCGTGCTCACGCCCGGCACGTCGAGCGTGGGCGTGAACGTCACGCGCTTCCACCCGACATCCTTCTGCGCCAGCCCCCCGAGCGTGCCGACCAGGTGATAGATCGGGTGGGCCGCCCAGGCGTGCGAGCAACTGCCATTCCCCACCTCCTGCGTCTTGCCCCCGCCGATGTCCGAGCTCGGGAACGCCTCCCACGTCCCGCCCCACGGCACCATCGGGGCCCAGTTGCGCCGGATGTGCTCGACGACCTGCCGCCCGTACCCGAGCTGCCGCATGGCTGAGTACACGTAAGTCACCCAGAAGCTCGACGGCTGGCCGCCCTCAACCTTTTCCTCCATGAGGTAAGGCAGCATGCGCTTTTCCACCATCGCGCCGTGGTGCTCGGGCTTGAGGCCGCAGAGGATCGCCAGCGTCTGGTTGTGCACGGAGTGCACGCCCACCGGCTTGCCCTCGCGCGTCAGCCCGTCGTGGAAGAGCTTCTCCTTGTTGTTCCACAGCTTGGCCAACACGCGCTTCTTCTGCTCCGTGTAGAGCCCAGTCAGCAACTTCTTCTCCTTGGCCATCCGCGCCACCCCCGCCATGGTGATCAGTTTCTCCAGGGCGAAGATGTACCACAGGTTCAGCAGCGTCGGCGTGCCGTCCTTGTGCAGGTTCGTCCAATCCAGGAACAGCCAGTAACGCGGGTCATAACCCAGCAGCCCGCTCTTCTGCCGGCCCTCGCCCCGAAAGTAGCCCAGCACCCGCAGGGCGCGCGGCCACTGCTCTTTAAAGAGCTTGATGTCGCCCGTCTGGTAGTAGTAATCCCAGATGCTCACCAGCCAGATCAGCGAAAAGTCCGGCAGGATGCAGTGGTGCGACATCGTCGGCGCGTGGCCGTACGTCAGCCCGTTGGGCACTTCCTGCTTGCCGATGCTGCGAATGCCGCGAGCCACCAACCGCGCGTCGCCGGCCAGGTGGAAGGTGTTCTGCCCCTGCACGCGGGCGTCGCCCCACCACTGGGCCTGCTCGCGCCAGGGGGTGTCGACGTAGCTGTCGAGCGCGCAGACCTGCTGGGTGCGGACGCTGATGCGATAGACGTCGTTGATCGTCGCGTCGTCGCAGAGGAACCGGCCCTGGATGTCCAGTGGATAGGCCGTGTGGCGCAGGGCGACCTTGAGCGTCAAGGGCTGCTGCGTCGAACGGGCGATGGCCACGAGGTACCGGTGGCCCATGACGTGGAAGAACTCGTGCCTCGTCACGCCCGGTTGCAGGTACAGGCGGTTGCACATCGACGCCTCGCACCCGGTGCCGGGGGCGGTGACGATGGGCCGGCCGTCGGGGTGCAGGCCCTCGGTGAAGTAGAAGTCGATCATCTCGCCCTGGCCGGCCCCGCCGGTGACCTCGACGTTGAGCGTGCCGACGCCCAGCACGCCCAGGTCGGCCGTGACGGCCGCCAGACGGTCCTTGCCCGTTGCGGGGAGATTGAGCGTCAACCACTTCCCGTCGGCCTGGGCCGGCGAGGCGTTGCGCCAGGCAAGCTTGGCATGTTCGCGGTGGAAGCCGTGAGCAATGTTGTACCAGCCGACGTAATCCGCCTCGCAGGGCCCTTCCGTTGCCGAGCAGGCCCGGGCGTAGGGCAGCCATTCCTCGCCGAGGTTGGGGATGCCGCGTTCCTCCATGTCGTGCCAGGGCATTACGCCATACGGGCGGAACGAGCGCTTCATGCTCCAGCCTTCGGGGAGTTTCGGGGCCGTCAGCCATGAGCCGTCGTCGACGCGGGCGTCATACTGCTCCTGGAAGTCCAACTGCACGCTGTACCGTGCCGTGTCGCGCTTGTAGGCGGTGGTGGGGCGGCCGGACCAGGTGTTGTTGGTGCTGACGTCGATCTTGCCCCACACGCCGGCGGCGATGACGCCCGCGTAGGACTGCGTGAGGTACTGGTAGGTGCTCTTGCCCCCGTTGTACCCCAGGATGCAGATCCAGTTGTGGCCCACGCGCAGGTAAGGCGTCAGGTCCACCTCGTCGAAGGGCCAGGAATCCTGATAGCCGCGGGCCGGCCCGCGCGTGACGTAGCGGCCGTTGACGTAGAGGACATACTTCTGATCCGCCGAGACGTAGAACGGCGCCTTGGCCGGCACGGCGTCGAGGTCGAAGTCTTTGCGGAACTGGCCGTACTGGTTGTGCAGGAACTCAGCGGGGGTGACCCAGATCCAGAACGCGCGACGCAGCGGATGATTGGGCTTGAGCACGGGGGGGACTCCAAGACGGGGCTTTGGGGGGCGCGTGACTCACGGGGGAACGCGGGATTGAGTCTGTTGTTATACCGATTCCGCAGGATTTTGCAGTCAAGCAGAACGCCTGCCCGCGGTGGCATGGGGCATTGGCGTGAGGAATTGGGCCATCAGTCGTGCCGAGGAGGTCAGTGACGCCGGCCGCGGTAGGCGAGGGTCGCCAGCATCAGCAGCGCCCACGTGCTCGTGGGCTCGGGCACAGCGAGCTTGACCAGGAAGACTTGGCGATCCTCCGTATCATTGGGGTCCGCGAACGGCGCGCGATGGCCGGTGACGAAAACATTTCCATCGGAATCAGCGCCAATGCCACTGCTCCAGTCTGCTTGGGCGGTGGCGACCCGATAAGTCCACCCCAAATTACCGTCACTGTCATACTTGGCCGCGAAGGCATCGACGGCTGAGTGCTCGAGCAGAATCTCCATGCGGCCGGCGATAAACACATTGCCCGCCGCGTCCGTGGAGACGGCGTGGCCCATGTCAACGCCTTCCTCGCCAAACTGCCGGACCCAGATCAGGTTGCCGTCCGAGTCGCACTTCATCACGAAGGCGTCATCGCTGTCGTACTCGTGGACAGGACCGTCCAGCGTGCCCCATGTCTCCCCAGTGATCAATATGTTGCCGTTGACGTCGATCGTCAGGTCTGCACCGTGCTCCGAATCGGCCGTGCCAAACTGACGCGTCCAGAGCAAGTCGCCGTTGGCGGCGTATTTGGCGAGGAAGATGTCATCGTTGCCCTGACGGGGGCCGCCCAGGGCTCCCTCCGTCAAGCCCGTGATGAGGATGTTGCCCGCGGAATCGCAGACGCCAGCCGTGGCGTAATCGTGCCATTCGGTGCCCAGCTGGCGCGTCCAAACGAGCTGACCGTCTGGATCGTATTTCGCCAGATAAGCATCGCGTTCACCCGGACGCTGGTCCGCGAAGAGGCCTCTTGTTGAACCGATGACCATGATGTTGCCAAGGACATCGGTCGTGACGTCCGAGGCGCCGTGACTCACACCGGTTCCAAACAGTTTTGCCCAGGCGAGGTTCCCATCCGTATCGTATTTGGTCAGGAAAGCGTCTCCGCCAATCTGTGCCGTGCTGCCCACAATCAGCACGTTGCCTGCCGTGTCCGTCGCGATGCCCCGGGACAGGTCCTGGCTGCTGGTGCCCCACTGACGGACCCACAGGTTGTTGCCCGCGGCATCGTACTTGGCGACGAACGCGTCAGTGCTGCCCTGATTTGGACCCCCGAGAGAACCATGCGTGTGGCCTGTGATCAACACATTGTTGTTCGCGTCGACCGCGAGACCCGAAGTGTCGGTGCCGTCGAGCATCGTTCCAAACCGCTCAATCCATTCCACGCCATAGGCCTGTTCAGCCCGCGCACTGCACGCAACCGAAAGAGCCAATACAGCCAAGACACACCCACGGCTTGCCCGCATGACGATCTACTCCTTTTCTGGTTTCGGCGGCGAACATGTCCAGGAACGGCCAACAAGCAAGGCCGCGACAATAACATACCAATACGTCTTCTTCAAGAAGAGGCCGTAATGTTTCTTTCAAGTGATGGTTGCCGTCACGTGACGGCGGCGTGATCAGAGTGACCACATTCTGGAAAAATGGTGAAGATGGGCAGAGAGCAAAGACCCATGGCCCGATGAGTCAGCTCGATCGCCTAATGATCGTTCAAGCTCGTCGCCGCGTTCTCTTCCCCATGCACCTCGATCTGCCCGACCTGGATGTCCAGGTCCTCCCGCCGGTCGATGTGGTCGACCTGCCCGTCGCGCATCCACAGGATCCGGTCGGAGTTGATGAGCATCTTGTGATCGTGCGTGGCCG
>JADZCW010000253.1 GCA_020851395.1 Phycisphaeraceae bacterium | reverse complement strand
TCATGAACCGGCCGCTGCGGCATTGCGGGTACTTCCCGAGCTGGAACCTGCGGCTGTTCAAGCGTGGGATGGCCAAGTACGAGGACCGGCTGGTGCACGAGCACATGCTGGTGCCCGAGCCGGTGGGGTACATCCACGAGGCGATGTTCCACAATGACCGTCGTGGGCTGGAGCATTACATCGCCAAGCACAATCGATATTCGACGCTCGAGGCGCAGTCGCTGTGGGCGGAGATCGTGGCATCGCGGACGGGGACGCTGGCGAAGGAATCGCTGCCGGCGGACGCTCGGCGGAGGCGGTGGCTCAAGCAGCACGTGCTGCCGCGGATCCCGGCGCCGTGGGTGTGGCGGTTCCTGTACATGTACATCTTCAAGCTGGGGATCCTCGACGGTCGGACGGGGATCGAGTTCTGCCAGTTCATCGCGATGTACGACTTCATGGTGTCGCTCAAGCTCCGCGAGATCCGGCGGGCGGCGAAGGACGCGGCGATGCCGGTGTCGCAGGTGCGGCCGGTGCAGGGTCTGGCGGTGGCCGAGGGGGAGCATCGGGCGGACTCGGCGGCGTCACCGAACGATCATTGAACCCACGACAGGACCGGGCCCGTGAAGATCGTCCACTATCTGTTCAAGTTCCAATTGTCGGACGGCGGGGTGGTGCGGGCGGTGCTCGACCTGGTGTGGGCGCTGCGCGGTCGGGGGCATGAGGTGACGGTGCTGTCGTGCGACCTGTCGGACGTGCCGGAGGCGTGGCGAGCGGCGGAGGGGGTGAGGTGGCATCGGATCGAGGGGTGGCCGGTGCGTCGATCGACCGGGGTCACTTCCGGGGGGCCCCCCCTGCTGCTATCCGGGGCGTCGCGTCGGCTGGCGGAGCAGTGCCTGCGCGAGGCGGACGTGCTGCACGTGCACGGGGCGTGGGACCCGCTGAACTGGCGATTGGGCGCGATGGCGCGGCGGCTGGGCAAGCCCTACGTGGTGTCGAGCCACGGGATGCTCGACCGGTGGTGCATGACGCAGAAGGCGTTCAAGAAGCGGGTGTTTTTGGCGCTCGAGGCGGGGCGTTGCCTGCGTCACGCGGCGGCGATCCACTGCACGGCGCAGGCGGAGGCGGATCAGGTGCAGAGGTGGTGCGCGACGACGCCCAAGCGGGTGGTGCCGCTGCTGGCGGACATGAGCCACCTGAGCAACCTGCCGGGGCCGGAGATCGCGCGGGGGATGTGGCCGACGATCTTTGACGGGTCGCCGGTGCTGCTTTTCATGGGGCGGATCCACCCGAAGAAGGGGGCGCTGCCGCTGGTCGAGGCGGTGGAGCTGCTGCACAAGGGTGGGCGGGCGGTGAAGCTGGTGCTGGCCGGCGGGGTGGAGGATCAGGCGTACGCGCAGCGAATCCAGGAATTGATCACCAGGGCGGGGCTGACGTCGCACGTGCTGCTGCCGGGGTTCGTGAGGGGGCAGGCGCAGCTGTCGCTGTATCAGGCGTCGGACCTGATGGTGCTGCCGACATCGCAGGAGAACTGGGGGCTGGTGCTGACCGAGTCGCTGGCGTGCGGGACGCCGGTGGTGACGACGTACGGGGTGGACATCTGGAAGGACCTGCTCGAGAGCGGGGCGGCGTGGATCGTCGAGGCGACGGGGCCGGCGATGGCGGGGGTGATCGGGCCGCTGCTGGAGGACCGTCCGAAGCTGGCGGCGGCGGGCGAGAGGGCGCGGCGGTGGGTGTTCGACCACTGGGACGCGGGCAAGGCGCTGTCGGGGTTCGAGGCGCTCTACGCGTCGCTGATCCGGGGCGGGTGAGATTACGGGTGATAGTAGCGGTGGGCGAAGCGGATGGCCTGCTCCATGCCGTCGGCCATGCGGGGGATGTTGAATTCATCCAGGACGGTGCGGCGGGCGTTCTCGCCGAGGCGGCGGCGCAGGGGCTCGTCGGCCAGGAGGTGACTGACGGCGTCGGCGAGGTCCTTAGGATCCTCGCCGGGGTAGAGCCAGGCGTTGTCGCGGTCGCGCATGGCCTCGACCTCGGGGTTGCTGGTGTCCAGGGCGTTGCTGGTGACGATGGGCAGGCCGTAGCCCATGGCGTGCAGGAGGCTCAGGCCGATGCGGCGGGGGTAGACGAACAGGTCGCTGCTGAGGAAGTAGGGCGCGAGCTTGTCCTCGCCGTAGATCTCGCCGGCGAACAGGACATTGGGCTCGAGGTTCATGTCGCGGACCATCTGGCGGACGGCGGGCTCGAGGTCGCCCTTGCCGATGATGATGGTGCGGAGGGTGGGGTGGCGCTGGACAAGCAGGCGGGTGGCCTCGACCATGAGCTCGGGCTTTTTCTCGTGGTAGAGGCGTGAGACGAAGAGCAGGACGGGGCCTTTGTCAAGGTTGTTCCGGCGGCGGAATTCAGCCAGATCCGCGGGGCGGTCGAGCCAGGACTGGCGGGCGTTCTGGATGGGCTCCTGCTCCAGGGCGTTGAGAGCGACGAAGACGCGTTGGGGGTCAAAGCCCTCTTCGAGGTAGCGACGACGGGTGGTGTGGTTGTAGAGGACGACGGCGGTGGCGAGTCGGGCGACTGCGAGGCGGGCCTTCCACATGGCCTTGCGTTCGCCCTTGCTGTAGCCGTGGCCCCAGAGGACGCAGGGGATGCGCTGGCGTCGGCAGCGAAGCATGGCAGGGACGAGATTGAGGTAACGGATGTTGCCGGCCAGGACGACGACGTCGCAGGCGCCGCGTCGGGTGAGGGTGGCGATGGGCGGGTGCCAGATGAGTCCGCCGGGGAGGATTTTTTCCTGGACGAGTTGGGCGGCGAAGCCGTCGGGGGGGACGCTGGGCGGGCCCAGGACGGGGTCGGCGTGATAGACGGTCAGGTCGATGCCGGGACGTCGGGCGACCTCGCGGAAGAAGGGGACGCGGTAGCGCGGCAGAGCGGGCTGCTGGATGGCGACGCGGAGGGAAGGGAGCGGGTGTTGGATCGGGGTCATGACGAGCCTCTTGGACGTGCCCGCGGCCTAGGTGGCGGCATGGCGGCGGAGCAGCCGGCCGGTGGTGTTGACGACGCCGGCTGCGAGCCTCTTGCGTTCGGAGGAGGAGAGCACCCACAGCCAGGTCAGTGCGGCGTAGGCGATGGTAAATGTGAAGGCGAGGATCAACAACTCGACGACGTCGCGGCGGGGGGTCCAGAGCACGCGGGCGAGTGCGACAGGCGCGGCAGCGAGCAGGACGGCGATCGCGGGGCGCCAGAGAGGTGCGTACATGTCGCGGAGGTTGAGTCTGAGCCAGCGGGAGCCGAGCAGGGGCAGGACGATGAAGAAGGAGCCCGAGAGTGCGACGGTGAAGGCCCAGGCTGGGCCGAGGTAGCGATAGGGTTCGGGCAGCAGGTGCATCAGGGCCAGGGCCAGGAGGGGATTGGTCAGTCCACCCATGAGCATCCAGAGTGCGTACCGGCGGACGTGCCCCGCGCCGTAGAGGATGAACATCCATCCCTCGGAGACCGATCGCATGCCCCAGGCGACGGCGAGCAGGCGAATGAGGGTGACGGTGCGTGCGACCTGGTCGGGGGGGAAGTTGGGTCGGTTGGCGACCCAGACGCGGAGGATGGGCTCGGCCAGGAGCATCAGGCCGACCGCGGCGGGCAAGCCCATCAGGCCGTGGAGGCGCGTGGCGTGGAAGACGACGGCCCTGAGCTTCTGATCGTGATCGGGCTCGGCGGTGATGCGTGCGGTGACGGAGGCCAGGCCGGTGGTCATGCCGCTGGAGGTCATGCGGATGTATCCGGCGAGTTGGAAGGCGTATCCCCAGATGAGGTTTCCGACGAGGCCGAAGGCGAGGTTCATCAGCAGGGGCGAGACGACCTCGGGGATGAGCAGGGCGGTCATGACGCCGATGTTCCATCCGCCGACGGCGACGACTTCGTGGATGGCGCGTCGGTTGACGCGTGAGCGTCGGGGGATCATGTCCCTGTCACGGCAGAAAACGACCAGGGCGAAGATGACGCAGCTGAGGGCGACCAGGCCGGAGGAGGCCCAGCCGTAGAAGATGACGCCGGCGCCGGGGTCGAAGTCGGGAAGGACAAGCAGCCCCAGGGCGCCGGCGAGGGAGCAGACCCTTCGGAGGACGATCCAGAGGTTGTAGACGACCATCCGTTCGGTGGCGAGGAAGTAGTTGATCTGAGGGGCGGTGAGGATGACCATGATCATCTCCACGGCCCTGGCAAGGACGAACCATCGGGCGGCGGGGAGAAGCGAGGGGGGATTGATGTTGAACAGGGGCAGGCAGAAGAGGATGGCGGCGAAGGCGAGCAAGGCGACGAGGGCGGCGATGACGCAGATCAGAGCGGCGGAGCTGTAGACGCTGTGGAACCATTGTCGATCGCCGCTGTGGTAGGCGGCGGAGAACTCGCGGGACATGCTCAGTTCGATGACGCGCTGGCTGAGCTCGCTGACGGCGATGGTGGCGACGAGGAAATTGACCAGGCCGGCGGCGTCGGCGCCCAGGGCGTGGAGGAGGATGGGGGCGGTGACCAGGCCGATGGCCAGGGTGGCGGCCAGACGGATGTAGTTGGTGATGAGGCGGATGGCCCAACGTCTGACCTCGGACATCCCGTCGACTCCTGGGGGCCGGGCGGACGGCGCGGCCTTGCCGTGTGATGACCCCGGGCCCCGCCCGACGGCCGTGGCGGCGGGTTTACATCATGGCAGGACCCGCGGCGTGCCGCAAACGTGCGGGGGACGGGCGCGTCAGGGCTGGGCGGTCAGGCGCCGGCGACGGATGAGGACTCGGGTTGGTCGGTCTGGTCGAGGAGTTGGTGCATGTGCAGCCCGGCGAGTTCGGCGGTCGCGGACAGGCCGGTCCAGGCCAGGAACTTGGCGGCCAGGAGCATGCAGGCCCACATGATGGTGGCGGTCTCGATGAAGATAAAGGCGAAGGAGGAGGGTTCGCCGCGGGCCAGGGCGAGCATCTGTCCGAGCGCGGAGGCCACGGGAAGGACGACGAAGGGGCTGTAGACGCTGTTGAGGATGAGGCGGTCGAGGAATCGGAGGAAGAGTCCGGTCAACAGGGCGTAGAGGATCAGGGCGTACCAACCGCCCTCGGCCTGGGCGTTTCCGATGAAGCCGGCGCCGATCGTGAGCTGTCCCCAGGGGACGCCGGGGATGTTGGCCAGCTCGGGCAGTTGAATGCTCAGGGGCAGGGGCTTCTGAGGCCACCAGGCTCGTGGGACGGGGTAGACCAGGAAATAACGGATGGTCATCAGGTGTCGGGGGGGGATGCGGTCGGGGTAGTTCTCGATGGTCCAGAGGCCGGCGGGTCCGGTGTCCTGGCCGCGGAGCAGGTCGAGGACGCCGTGCTCGAGGTTGGACACCTGGGTGATGGCCTGGAAGTAGGCGCCGAGGGAGCGATCGCCGGAGGAGGTTCGGACGCTGCTGAACAGGGCCAGGAAGATCACGCCCGGGACACTGACCAGGGCCAGGCGACGGAGGACGAGTTTCCAGGGCAGGTAGCGCCAGGAGCTGTAATACATGCCCCAGCCGAGGGTGAGGAAGAGCCCGACGAGGCCGCGTCGTCCGAAAGTACCGCTCAGGACGTTGCCGACGTTCAGCAGGATGATGACGGCGGCGAGGGTGGCCAACAGGGGGTTGAAGAATCGGCGAGACCATACCCATCCGACGAGTCCGCAGGCGACGGCGGCGGCCCCGAGTCCAACGTCGCTGGCGATGATGGAGATCAGGGGGATCTTCACGCTGAACTTCAGGACAAACGCCAGGCCGGTCATCATGAACGCCAGCACGAGCAGCGCCAGGGAGCCAGGCGCGACGTCGGTGCGTGGCAGACGATCGGCCAGCCGGAGAGCGAGCCATCCTCGACGGTAGGCCCAGAGCATGATCAGAAGGAACAGCACGGCCATGGCCAGATAGCGCAGGCCGGTGGGGACGGGGGTCATGAGGTAAAAGGCGGCGTACTCGCCGGTGAGAAGACTGACGGCGGCGCTGCTGAGCTGGAAGAGCATGAAGCCCAGCAGGAAGATGTTGCGCATGCTCAGGAGGTCGTGCTCGCCCCGCCGATACTGGGCGACGATCTTCCAGAGGACGACGATCGCCACGAACCACAGACACAAAGCCAGTATCGCCGTCATCGGGTGTTCATCCTCGGCGTCGCTCCGTCTGGCGCATTGTATCACGACGGTGCGGGCTCGCGTTCAGGCCCGACTCGAAGTGCTACTGCAGCTGCGCGATCGGGCGTTTAGCGGACGACCTGGCCCTGGCGACGGCGTCGAACAGATCGTCGAGCCTGCGGCCGCTGGCGACGATGCCCGCCACGGAGGTGGCGACGGTCACGTCGTGCTCCGTGAGGTATTTCCTGGCCAGGGGGTAGACCCACTTCTGGTCCGACCAGCTCTCACCGGCCGGGGGCTTGAGGACGAGCATCAGTTCGCCGCGGATCTCACGGGGATCGCAGGCCCAGACCTGCGAGGGCATGTCATCCAGGGCGGTGTTGAACATGATGATGTTGTCGTTGAGCCAGGGCGACTGCTTGGGAGGAATGCCCTCGAGGTAGACGCGGACGCCCCTGGCCTTGAGCTGCTGGACGAACTCGTAGTTGGGATGGTCCCTGGTGGTGCCGGTGGCCATGTCCAGGGCCACGCTCATGCCGGCGTCGACGGCGGGCTGGACGCTGTCCCAGGCGCGTTTGAGCCAGGCGGCGCGGTCGCCGGCCTGGTCGAGCTTGACGAAGTTCTCCGAGGCCCTGGGGGTGCCGAAATAGGCGATGACCTCGATGGGGTCGCCGGCGTCGGCGTGCTTCTGAATCTCGGCCTTCCAGGCCGAGACGAAGTCGCGTTCAAGCCAAGCAAGCCCCGCGGCGCGGGCCTGGAGCAACTGGTCAAGCTGCATGACCTCTCCCGCCACCGCCCCGAAGGGGTTGTGCAGGACGAACCTTCTGACGCCGAGTTTGAGCTGGGGGTCCAGGACTCCGCGGATGTAACCGGCCCAGCCCTGGTCATAAATACGAAGCCCGCGGCTGATGTTTCGTTCGGCGGGGTTGTTGCCGGACCAGGCGATGGTCATCCAGGCAACCAACCTTCCCGGGGTCGGGCGGTAGGGGGTCAAGAGGTCGGGGGTGGTGGGGTAGGCGCCGACCACGCCGCCGTGCGTCGAGCCGGCGTTGCTCTGGTTCGAACCGGGCGAGGGGTTTTCCGGCTCGTCGGTGTGTTCGTTGCGGCCGCGGTCGATGGCGGTGGGGTCGTTGACCACGGGGGCGTTGCCGGTGACGATTGAGGCGCTACCGGAGCTCTGGCCGTGTGTGACGGCGCCGGAGGAACCACTGGTGACGACGTTGACCGAGCCGGTGCTCGAACCGGCGGTGACGATCTTGCCGCCGGGCCGAGCGCCCGCGCCGCCCCCGCCGCCGGAGGCCGCCGAGGCACTGCCGCCGCCGGAGGAGCCGAGGGAAAAGTTCGCCTGTCCAGCGCCCGAGCCGCCAGCGCCACCGCTGCTACCGGCGACGAAGACGCCGCCGCGGCCGCTGGTGACGCGACCGCCCGAGCCGGGCGTGCGGGCCTGTACCGGGAAGCTGGTGCGTGTCGTCGCGGCTCCGGCGGGAGAAGTCCGTGGGCCAGGTTCGGCGGGCTGATCCGTCGACGGTGCCGTTGTGGGATAGGGCAGGCCCGTCGTCAGGACGTCGGGCGTGTCCTGGGTCTGAAGGTCCGGGCTCGGCCAGGGCTCATCCTGTGCGTCGAGTTCCTCGTGGCTGAACAGGTCGTCGAGGTTGCCGGCAAAACCGCCGGAGTCGCCGGGCGACCAGGCCTCGGAGGAGGATTCGTCGGTCGAGGCGTCCGAGGCCTGGGTCTGCGCGAGAGCGTCACTGGAGGGGCTCAGCAGCGGCCTGGGGGCGCCGCCGGTCCAGCCCTCATACTCCTGCGCGCCGGCCCAGCCGGGCAGGATCACCGCCAGGCAAAGCAGGACCAAGCCCCGATTCCGAATGGTTGGCATGCTCATGGCTCACCCCACAGATCGACATGGTGGCTCGGGCCTCGAAGGTGTGCGTCGGAGCCTGACCGCCGGCCACAACAGATCGACCAGGCTAATCAGACGATTGGGGTCATGGTTGATCCACCTCAAACGGGACGGCGTCCCCGCAATGCTCTACCGAGGGGTTTGCCTATTCCCCATAATCGGCCTGAACGGTATGGTCGTTGGAGTCGGCCCGGACGTTAAAGGGCCGCCCGGCGGCCACGCAGCGGGTGTGGACGGATCGAGAGGTGTCTGGCCAAGTCTAGTAATACTCGACGGTCCTGCCGGACGGGCCGGGCTGCATCAGCTCCCGCACGTCGGCGATCGGGAGGTTGGGGACGGTCTTGTTGGCGTAGCCGGCGGGGTAATCGCGATCACCCTTGCGGGTGATCAGGGCGACGTGGCCGTCGGCGAAACCGGCGTTGAGCTTGAGCTGCTCCTGGTCGTTGGGGTTGTCGGCCTGGACGACCTCGTTGTGCCACTGGTTGTCGGTCTCGTAGGGCGGGAGGTTGAGGTCGAGCAGGGAGTCGCTGACGACGAGTTTTTCGGCCGGCTGCTCGATGCGGGAGCGTCGGCCGGTGTGCTGGCCGCCCATCCAGAGCAGGCCGTCGCGGATGTCTGATTCGTCGGGCCGGCCGACGGTGGTCGGGTCGAAGGGGGCGGGCATCCGGTAGGCGTAGGCGTAGGACGTGCCGACAGCGAGGAAGAGGTTGGGGGCGGCTTGTCCGGTAAGATCGGTGCCGGAGAGCAGCACAGCCAGGTCCGAGCGTCCGCGGTCCAGGGGGCACTGGGCGCGCTCGGGATCTCCGAGGTAGGTGTTCAGCGGTCGGTACTGCGATTCGAGGTTGGTGTCGTTGCCGACCAGGCCGATGCCCTTGCGGCCGAAGAGGTTCCAGCAGGTCAGGTCGACCTGCTTGACGTTGTTGGCGTCGTCGGTGTAGGTGGTCTGGCCGGAGGGGTAGATGTCGCGGTTGTCCTTGAGGTAGAGGTCGATCGCGGTCATGACCTGGCCGAGGTTGGAGGTGCACAGGGCGGCCCGGCCGGCCTTTCTGGCGCCGGCGATGGTGGGGATGAGAATGCCGATCAGGAGTCCGATGATGGTGACCACGACGAGCAGCTCGATGAGGGTGAAAGCGCCACGGCATGTGGTCGGCGGGCAAGGGTTGATGTGATGATGGCGGACCATGCGTGGGCTCCTGGCGAGGTGGGTGAGGGCAGCCGGGGCGATCATGGCAGCGGGGTGGGTGGGCGACGGGCACGGGTCGTGCCCATAGGGTTATCCTACCACGATGCAGGCGTGTCGCCTATCCTTTTTTACGTCGTCCGCGGGGCGCGAGGTGACGCGGGTGAGTGAAAATACCTCTGCATCATGCCCGTCGCTTTGGCCGATAACTTAGGCCGTGCCCGCAACACCGACGGCGGGTGGATCGAGGCGTCGCCGACCCGCCCGCCCCGCGTCCACGAATACTCCTCGGCCACAACGTTACCCGTGAAACCATCGACCCCGACCCCCGATGTTGACCAGCCCGCACCGACGGCGAGCGACCTGGCCACGGCCCGTCTGCCCGACCGCTCACCGCTGGAGAAGCTGCTGACGGGGTCGGCCCGGCCGCTGCTGGCGGTGTACTGGACGCTGCTGTTCCTCGGGACGCATCGGCCGGCGGCGGACCTGGGTAGGGTACCGCCGCTGGCGGGGATGCCGGTCGACAAGTACGCGCACTTCGGGGCGTTCGCGCTGCTGATGCTGCTGCTGGCGTACGCGCAGCCGCTGGGGCGAAAGCGTGCGTTGGGGTGGCAGTTGCTGGCGGCGATGGGGCTGACGCTGGGGTACGGGGCGATCGACGAGCTGACGCAGGCTTTCGTGACGAATCGGTACTCGGACTGGTCGGACATGCTGGCCAACGGGGTGGGAGTGGCGACGACGGTGGCGGTGGTGGCGGGGGTGGTGTGGCATGACACACGGACGACGCTGTGGGTGTGGGTGAACCGGGTGCTGCTGCTGGTGATCGGGGGCGCGGGGCTGGTGGGGTGCCTGTTGCCGAACCCACAGGTGCTGCCCTGGATCGTCAAGGTGATCCGGCTGCCGATCATCCTGCCGTTCTACATGGAGCATCGGCGGATGATCTGGGAGGTGGGGCTGGACAAGATCCTGCATGTGGGGGTGATGGCGGTGCTGACGTGGGTGCTGCTGGGGGCCAGGCCGCTGGGTCGGCGGAGGAGGATTGGGAACTGGGTCTTCTGTCTGGCGGCGCTGGTGGGCTCGGGGCCAGGGGTGGAGTACCTCCAGGCGTGGCTGAGCGAGGGGAGGAACTTCGAGCGGAATGACATCTACGCGCACGAGATCGGGGTGGGGGTGGGGCTGGCGGTGTGGCTGGGCGTGGCGCTGGTGCGGCGGTTGTTCTTCAGGACGGCGCGGGTGGAGGCGGCGGGGCATGGGGGAGGGTTCGTCGGGCATGCGATGACGGTGGGCGGGCTGACGTTTTTGTCGCGGATCACGGGGCTGGTGCGGGACTCGGTGATGGCGGCGACGCTGGGGGCGGGGGCGGTGGCGGACGCGTTCTACCTGGCGTTCCTGATCCCGAATCTGTTCAGGCGGCTGTTCGGGGAAGGGGCGCTGGCGGCGGCGTTCATCCCGCACTACACGGACCTGCTCAAGAAAGACGAGGAGCTGGCGCGGCGGTTCTCCGGGGCGTGCATGGGGCTGCTGACAGCGACGCTGGGAGTGCTGACGATCGTCGGCGAGTTGGTGCTGATGGCGATCGAGCGGCATGGGCAGTGGTCGGCGGACACGCAGCTGACGCTGTCGCTGATGAAGATCATGCTGCCCTACATGCCGCTGGTGTGCCTGGTGGCGTACCTGGGGGGGATCTTGCAGGTGCATCGGCGGTTCGGCCCGCCGGCGGCGGCGCCGATCCTCTTGAACCTGGCGAACATCGCGGCGGCGGCGTGGGTGGCGGCGGGGATCTCGAGCGAAGAAGGGCTGCGGCAGACGATCTTCATCGTGGCGGTGTCGGTGACGGTGGCGGGGCTGCTGCAACTGGCGTGGCAGGTGGCGGCGCTGGGCGGGATCCCGTGGATGGCTTACAGCTTCCGGGGGATCGGGCCGACGATGCGGTCGATGCTGCGCATGTTCGGGCCGATGGTGATTGCCCTGGCGGTGTTCCAGATCAACGCGGCGCTCGACAGCGTGATCGCGTACGGGCTGGCCGGCCGCAATGGGGGAGAGACGTTTCACCTGTTTGGGTGGAGCGTGAACTACCCGACGGATCAGGGCGACGTGGCGGCGCTGAACTGGGCCCAGCGGCTGTACCAGTTCCCGCTGGGGGTGTTCGCGATCGCGATTGCGACGGCGATCTTCCCTGCCCTGGCCGAGGCGCAGGCGGAAACACCCGAGGACGCGGGGGGGATGGCGCGGAGCACGGCGAAGTTCACGGCGATCCTGTCGCGGGGGCTGCGGCTGACGTTCTTCATCGGCCTGCCGGCGAGCGTGGGGCTGATCATCATCCGGCTTCCGCTGGCGCGGGCGATTTTTGAGTACAACCAGTTCGGGCTCGACGACGCGCGGCGGGTGGCGTCGGTGCTGGCGGGTTACTCGTCAGCCATCTGGGCGTTCTCGGCGATGCACGTGCTGACGCGCGGGTTCTACGCGCTCAAGGACGTGCGGACACCGCTGCGAATCTCGCTGGCGATGGTGGGGCTGAACCTGGTGCTGAACCTGACGCTGATCTGGCCGCTGGGGGTGTCGGGGCTGGCATGGTCGACGGCGATCTGCGCGTTTGTGCAGGTGTATCTGATGATTCGCGCGATGCGCAAGCGGCACGGGACGGCGGTGGAGCCGGGCGTGTGGTCGAGCTGGATCAGGACGGGGTGGACGACGGGGGCGATGGCGGTGGTGCTGACGCCGGCGACGCTGTACCTCGACGCCGGGACGCTGACGCGGTGGGAGTCGGCGCTGTTCCTGGGGGCGTTGGTGGGGGTAGGCGCGGGGGTGTTCTTCGCGGGGTCGTGGCTGACGGGGGGACAGGAGCTGCGGTGGCTGTTGCGACGGGATGCGAAGTGATTCTTCGATAAATCTGGCGGTGGCGGGCGGGCGATCACCCGATCACGCCGGCTTCTTCGACGCTGTCGCCGCGGATGACGACGGGGTCGGTCTGGCCTTCGATGGAGACCTTGCCGCGGACGTCGACGACGCAGACGGGGATCTTGCGGGCTTTCCAGTCTGCCAGGGCGAAGAGGGGCCAGCGCTGGGGGATGTGGCGGACGGGGTTGACGGTGATGTGCGGGCCGCGCGGGCCGGGGGCGAGGCGGTCGACGGTCAGGCGCGGCTGGGCGAGGAGGTAGCCGATGCTCGTGACGCCTCGGGGGTAGAAGCAGAGGTTGTTGTTGATGTAGGTGTCGATGAAGCCCTTACTCTGCTGGCCGGTGTTGCTCATGGCCAGCATATCCCAGTACATGCCGGAGAAGGGGATGGGCCAGACGCCGCCGAGGTACATCGCCAGGTGGTCGCGCCAGAGGTTCTGGCTGATCCAGACGTTCTCGGGCTCGAAGGAGCTGTGGCCGCAGCCGTAGGGGGACATGGCCTCGCGGGCCGAGGCGAGCAGGTCGGACTGCAGGTGCTGGAAGTCCAGCAGCAGCGGCTGGCCGATCATCGCGGGGAAGAGCAGGCCGTTGCCGGTGTAGATCGAGTAGCCGTCCCAGCCCTGGATCTGGTCGTCCTCGATGGGCTTCTGGGTCCAGGCGTCCAGGACGCCGACGGCGGAGCGATCGACGCAGACGGCGTAGTGGTCGCCGAGCCAGGCGGCCTTTTCGATCTTGGGCTTGTCGGCGTCGACGGTCTTGCGGCAGAGCTCGGCCAGGTCGTTGCGGCCGGCGCGGGCGAGCAGGTCGGCGGCGGCGGCCAGGGCGGCGAGGCGCTTGACGGCGAGGTAGGTCTGCTTGCGCGAGAACTGCACGGCGGGGCTGGCGTCGTCGATGGTGTTGGGCACGCCCTCGCTGGGGAAGCCACTGGCGTCGCGGTCGGTCCAGAGGAGGTAGCGGGCGAGCTTCTCGACGAAGTCCTGTTTTTCGGTCAGCGGCTGGAGGTCGCCGGTCCAGTGGCAGTAGGTCTGGAGGAGGAGGAGGTAGTTGGCGTTCTCCTCGACGGGCATGTCGTGGGGGTAGACCTGCTTGCCGGCGGTGACGGCCCAGCCGATGTCGTGCGAGAGGATCGCGCCCCCGGAGGGTGAATGCTCTTTCCCGAAGTCGCTCCAGCGGTAGAGCTGCATGGCCAGGAGCCTGGGCCAGAAGCAGAGGTAGAAGAGCGAGGCGTTGTACTCGACGTCAACGGTGGAGTGGAAGTAGCAGCTGCCCTCCCAGACGCTGTACCACTCCTGGCCGTCGGCCAGGTCGCACCAGAAGGTGTTGCTGAGGAAGGCCTGGAAGCCCTGGTGGACGAGGTGTCGCTGGCTGACGCCGAGGGAGGCCTGGTCGAAGAGTTTTTCGAGGCGGCGCGAGAGGGTCAGGCGCTCGTCGCGGTGGTCGATGGCGTCGGCGATGACGGCGTCGATGTTGGGCGTCTGCTTGAGGTAGCGGAAGCGGCCGGTCGCGGGCTGGCCACCCTGGGGCGGGGTGACCTTGAGGATGGTGTCGTTGCAGCACGCGCCCCAGACGAGGCGCCACTTGATGCCGCTGCCGACCTCGGTGACGGGCAGCTCGCAGGTCAGGCCCTTGCCGTCGGGATCGACCTGGGCCTCGGGGTTGAGGCTGACGATGCGGTCGCAGGCGGAGACTTCCCAGAAGTCAGCCTCGGCGCCGGCCGAGGGGTTCAGGCCCGCGACGCGCGGGCGGGTGCCGTTGCGGTAGGCCATGTCGATGCGAGGAAGAGATCCGTCGGAGCCTGGGATTCCGGGGGTGGTGACGATTTGTGTCGCGGGGCGGTCGAGGCGAATGAAGAGCTTGACCTTGTCGGGACGGGGGCCCTTGGCGGTCTCCCAGCGGATGCGGTCGGCCGGGTTCAGCCGCATCTCGAGGTAGAAGGCGGGCATGGTGCAGAGGGCTTCGTCCTGCGGGTAGAAGACGGCGTGGACGTTGAACTCGAAACGGAGCTTGTACTTCTCGCTGAAGCCGCGGAAGGTGATGGAGTTGAGGCGTTCGAACTGCTCGCAGTTGTAGAAGAGTTCGCCCTTGGCACTGAAGGGGAGGACTCGCTCGGTGCCGTCGGGCTCGATCAGGCCGACCTGCAGGTCCAGGGGGACATCGAGGAACCGACCGACGGCTGAGTGCATGACTCGCCGCTTGTACGGCTCGAAGAGGAGGTTGAACCGACTCCCCAGCCGCGAGAGCGTCCAGGTCATCAGCTGCATGCGCGGGCACCTTTCACAACACCCCGGACCCGCGTGCATTGTGCGAAAAATGCCCCGAGATGTAAAGTCGCCCCCTGCTGCAAACTCGCCTCCTATCCCAACTTGACATCTTCATCCGAGGGTGTGGGGGGGAGGAGAAATCGCCCTTAAGAATGTGGCGCGAGCGGGAGCGTCTTGGTTAATCGGCGGACGACTTCGAGGACGATCTCTACGGCTTGGTCGATCTCCCGGGCGGTGGTCCAGCGGGAGAGTGAGAAGCGAACGGAGCCGTGGGCGACAGGCTCGGGGATGCCCATGGCCAGCAGGACGGGCGAGGGTTCGAGCGAGCCGCTGGAGCAGGCGGCGCCGGCTGAGGCGCAGACGCCTCGCTCGGAGAGTCCCAGGAGGATGGCCTCGGCCTCGAGGTGTTTGAAGCCGATGTTGGTCGTGTTCCAGAGGCGCTGCGATGCGGGGGGTTGATCGGGGCGCGGGGGGGCGTTGACCACGGCGTCGGGGAGAGCGTCCAGGATCGCTCGCTGGAAGCGGTCTCGCAGGTCGGTGAGCTCGGCGAGGCGCGGGACGTCGGAGAGAAAGGCCTTGGCGAGGTCGGCGGCCACACCTAGGCCGATGATGCCGGGGGTGTTCTCGGTGCCGCCGCGACGGTCTCGCTCTTGGGGACCGCCAAGAAGTTGGGGCCGGATCGATAGGCCGGAACGAAGCCAGAGGGCGCCGACGCCCTTGGGGCCGTGGAACTTGTGGGCGGCGAAGGAGAGCAGGTCGGCGCCGCAGGCAGGGGCATCGATGGGGATCTTGCCGACGGCCTGGGTGGCGTCGACGTGGAAACGGCAGAGGCGAGAGGGAACGCCGGCGGCCTCTTCGGCGCGGCGGATGGCGGCGGCGAGGTCGGCGATGGGCTGGATCGTGCCGACCTCGTTGTTGGCCCACTGGAGGCTGACCAGGACGACGGCGTAACGGCGGGAGGCGAGCTTGTCGTGCAGGAGGGACTGCAGGGCGGCGGGGGAGACGGCGCCGCGGTCGTCGACGGGGAGGAGGGCGACTTCGAAGCCTTCCTTGGCCATCGCCTCGGCGGGCTGGCGGGTGGCGGAGTGCTCGACGGGGCTGGTGACGAGCAGACGATCGGGTTGGCTGGACGATCCGAGGACACCGCGGAGGGCGAGGTTGTTCGACTCGGTGCCCCCGGAAGTGAAGATCAGCTCGCGGGGTTTCGCGGCGATCAGGGTGGCGACGGCGGCGCGGGCGAGTTCGAGCTTGTGACGGATGGACTGGCCGAAGCGGTGGACGCTCGAGGGGTTGGCCCAGTCCTCCTCGAGGACCTGAAGCATGGCGCGGACCACCTCCGGGGCGGGCTGCGTGGTGGCGTTGTTGTCGAGGTAGATCCAGTCCATCGCGGGGTATTGTAGGGACTCGACGCGGTGGGGATGTTGTTGGCGCGTACCCCCCTTCCGCTACACTTAGGGGCATGGCTGGACCGGCGATTCGCACCGACATCGTGGAGGTCTATGTCTTCCGTCAGCTCAACCACGGGGGGACGGCGGAGTTCCTGCAGTTGCACCGGGCATCGGGGGTGATGACCGGGTCGTGGCAGCCGGTGATGGGGCATGTCGAGGAGGGAGAGACGGCGGTGCGGGCGGCGGCGCGCGAGCTGGCGGAGGAGACGGGGTGGCAGATCGGGCGCGACACACTGGGGTTCTGGCAGCTCGAGTCGCTCAACGGGTTCTTCCTGGCGGAACAGGACGAGGTGATGCTCTGCCCGGGGTTTGCGGTGCACGTCCCCCCTACCGCTACCCCGACGCCCGATGGGGCCCACGACGGGTTCCGGTGGGTGCGGCGGGACATGACGGATCGTGCGTTCCTCTGGCCGGGGCAGCGGCAGGCGATCGAACAGATCGTGCGGGATATCCTGCCGGGGGATTCGCCGCTGCGGGAGACGCTGAGGCTGAAGGGTCCGTGACGGGGGGCAACGGGCGGCGTAAGATCTCTGCCCCCCTACCACTGCTGAGACATACCGCCATGGACGATTTTCAATACAAGAACGGGCAGCTCCACTGCGAGCAGGTCAACCTCGACGAGCTGGCGAATCGGTTCGGGACGCCGTTGTACGTCTACTCGCGGCGGACGTTCGAGGATCACTACGACCGGATCGCGCAGGCGTTCGCGGCGCTCGAGCCGGTGATCTGCTACTCGATCAAGAGCTGCGGCAACGTGCACCTCTGCAAGCTGCTGGCCGAGCGCGGGGCGGGGATGGACGTGGTCAGCGGCGGGGAGCTGCACCGGGCGAGGCTGGCCAAGGCGGAGATGGGGAAGGTGGTGTACGCGGGGGTGGGCAAGACGGACGCGGAGATCCGCCAGGCGATCGAAGCGGGGATCGGGTACTTCAACATCGAGTCCGAAGCCGAGTTCAAGAACATCGCGTCGATCGCCAAGGCCATGAACGCCAGGGCCAGGGCGGCCCTGCGCGTCAACCCGGACGTGGACCCCAAGACGCACGTCAAGACGACCACGGGCAAGAAAGAGACGAAGTTCGGGGTGGACATCGAGCGGGCGCGGCGGTTCTTCGAGACGTTCGGGAAGGACTCGAACCTCGAGCTTTGCGCGATCCATCTGCACATCGGGTCGCCGGTGCTGACGGTCGACCCTTACGTGCAGGCGATCGAGAAGGCGTTGGGGCTGATCAAGGACCTCAAGCAGTCGGGCCATGCCGTCAGCGTGCTGGACATCGGCGGCGGGTTTGGGGCCAACTACCAGTCGGACCAGTCGCCGGTGGCGGCGGACTACGCGGCGAAGATCGTGCCGTTGCTGCTGCCGTTCAAGCAGGCGGGCGGGCAGATCATCCTCGAGCCGGGGCGGACGATCGCGGCCAACGCGGGGATGCTCTTGACGCGCGTGCAGTACGTGAAGATGGGCGGGTCGAAGAAGTTCATCATCGTCGACACGGGGATGCATCACCTGATCCGGCCGGCGATGTACGACGCGTTCCACTTCCTCTGGCCGACGAACGTGGCGCCGAACCATGAGCCCACGCAGCGCAAGGCCGAGATGGACCTGCCGGGGCTGGAGAAGGCGGACGTGGTCGGGCCGATCTGCGAGAGCAGCGACTACCTGGCCAAGGACCGGATGCTGCCGCCGATGGCCAGGGGGGATCTCCTGGCGGTCTATACCGCCGGGGCGTATGGGATGGTCATGGCGAGCAACTACAACGCGATGCCGCGGCCGGCGGAGGTCCTCGTCAGCGGGGCGAAGGCGACGTTGATCCGGCGGCGGGAGACGTATGACGACCTGGTGGGGCCGGAGCTGAACGTCGGGGCGTGAACGTCCCAGGGGGCGATGTCTTACAATACGGGCATGGCCAAAGAGCGGATCATCTCTCCCCAGGCCTCGGACACGCGCGACGAGATGCTGAGCATCTCGCTGAGGCCGGCGCGGCTGAGCGAGTACGTGGGTCAGGCCAAGCTGATCGAGAAGCTCTCGATCACGCTGGCGGCGGTGCGGCAGCGGCATGAGCCGATGGAGCACGTGTTGCTGCACGGGCCGCCGGGTCTGGGCAAGACGACGCTGGCGCACATCATCGCGGGGGAGATGTCGGCGAGGTTGGTCGTGACCAGCGGGCCGGCGCTGTCGCGGCCGGGGGATCTGGTCGGGACGCTGACGAACCTGGGGGACGGGGACGTGCTGTTCATTGACGAGATTCACAGGCTGCCGGCGGTGGTGGAGGAGTACATCTACCCGGCGATGGAGGACTTCAAGATCGACGTGACGGTGGACTCGGGGATGCACGCGCGGACGATCACGATGCCGCTGCGCCCATTCACGCTGATCGGGGCGACGACGCGGGCGGGGCTGATCACCGGGCCGCTGCGGTCGCGGTTCGGGATCACACATAATCTGGACTTCTACGGGACGGAGGACTTGCTGAAGATCCTCGGGCGGAGCGCGGAGGTGATGAGGATCCCGCAGGCGGCCCAGGGGAGCCACGCTCGGGAGGCGTCGCTGGAGATGATCGCGCGGCGCTCGCGGGGGACGCCACGGATCGCCAATCGGCTGCTGCGGCGGGTGCGGGACTTTGCGCAGGTGCGCGGGGACGGGCAGCTGGACCCGGACCTGACGGACATCGCGCTGCGGCTCGAGGGGGTGGACACGCTGGGGCTTGATGAGCTGGATCGCAAGTACCTGGGGGTGATCGCCAGCGTGTACCAGGGCGGGCCGGTGGGGCTCGAGGCGGTGGCCGCGACGCTCAGCGAGGACGCGGCGACGCTGGAGGACGTGGTCGAGCCGTACCTGTTGCAGATCGGGTTCCTGGCACGGACGCGGCGCGGGCGGCAGCTGACGCACGCGGCGGCGGAGCACCTGGGGCTGCGGCTTCCGCCGCGGCTGGCGGACGAGGATGATCAGCCGGAACTTTTCACGTCGCCGCAGGGCTGAGAGGGAGCGGCGCATGGGGTGGATGGTGCGGCTGATGTCGTTGCTGCCGGTGCTGGCGATCTTCACCGCGGCGTGCTCGGCGGCGCCGCCGACGCGACCGCAGCCGAGGCAGTTGCCGGACCTGCAGGACGCGAGCATCGACGAGAGCAGCGGGCTGGCGGCGAGCGCGGCGAACCCCGGCCTGCTCTGGACGCACAACGACTCGGGCAACGCGCCTTGTCTGTACCTGATTGGACTGGACGGCCGTAACCGGGGGACGTATCGGCCGCAGATCACGCGGCAGACACGGTTCTATCCCGCGCTGGAGCGGGGAGAACCGGCACAGGTCAAGAACGTCGACTGGGAGGACATCGCGGGGTTCAGCCGCGATGGGCGGAACTATCTGCTGATCGGGGACATCGGGGACAACGACGCCGGCCGCGCGTCGGTCATGCTGTATCTGGTCGAGGAACCCGTGCTGCGGCCGGCGCCTGCCCCCCCACCGCCGCCGAATGCGCCGCTGGGCGTCATCGCGCGGTACGAGGTGGTGTATCAGGATGGGCCGCACAACGCCGAGTCGCTGGCGTATGACCCGGGGGAGAACGTGGTTTACATCCTGAGCAAGACGCGGTTTCATCCGCGGCCAAAGGATGATCAGCTTCCGCGGCTTTATCGGGTGGAGCTGCCGGACTTCCCGACGCCCCCGCAAGCGGCGGCGACGCGGCCGAGCACGATGCCGGCGGCGGGGCCGGTGGTGGCCAGGTATGTAGCGGAGGTGAGGTACGGGGTGGCGACGGCGATGGATTTCTCGCGCGACGGGGTGCACGCGGTGGTGAGGAATTACCTGGGGGTGTTCGAGTTCACGCGTGAGCCGGGGCAGGCTTGGGCGCAGGTGCTGGCGAGCAAGGCGGAGCTGGTCCCGTCGCCGCTGCTGCACCAGGGCGAGGCTGTCTGCTACGGGCTGGACGGACGGACGCTTTACGTGACGAGCGAGGGTCGGCCGTGCCCGTTGTGGGAGCTGCCGGCGCCGGCGTCGCGGTGATCTTGTCGGTGGGCCAAAGGGTTTACTGCGCCGCGGCGCTGCCGGGGGCTGTGACGGGAGCGGAGGAGGCGGGGAGCATGCCCTTCCAGATCGTGGCGATCTGCTGGCGGGTGGCGGGGACGATGGAGCCGCCCTCGGGCAGGTCGCGTTTGAGCAGTCGGCCGGCGGCGTCGAAATCGGCGGACTCGCTCTGGACGCTGGGGCTGGGCTGGGTCACGAGCTTGATGGCGCCCTTGCCGGTGGGTTGGACCTGGATCAGGCGGTAGGAGATGGCGCCGTTGGCGGGGTAGTAGGCGTAGAAGCCCATGGTCGCGGGCTTGTCGCGCGGGAGCAGGGAGGGCATGAGGTAGACCAGGACCTGGGGGAGGTAACCCTCGGGCGGGACGTCCCAGGTGTACTTGTTGGTGCCGGTGACGTTCTGGCGCGTGACGGTGATGCCGCCCTTGGTGCGCACGCCGGTCTCGGCGGCGGAGATCACGTCGGGGGGCGGGGGGGCGTTGCCCTTGGGGGCGGGTGAGGGGGTCAGTGAGCGGACGGTGGTCTTGGTGGACCAATCCTCGTAGTCCTGGGCGTTCGAGAGGAACATGGTGCTGAGCGTGTCGATGGCCTGCTGGTCGACCTCGACCCGGGACTGGACCTGGATCTCGACCCCGTCGAAGCTCAGCCGTCTGCCGGTGCGCTGGGTGATGCGGAGGTAGCCGACGTCCTTGCCCTCGTCGAGCATGCGGAACCATTGCTCGGGGAGGACGGCCTTGGAGATGCGGTCGGGGGTGAGGGACTGCAGCCAGGCCTGACCCTGCTGGACCTGCTGTTTGCGGAGCTGGTCGCGGACGGCGGGGTCCTCGACGGCGAGGCTGCGGGCGACGGCCTCGAAGACGGGGCGGACCTGCTTGAACTTGGCCTCGGGGGCGAGCAAACGGAGCATGACAAAGGACTGAGGGTCGAGCAGGAGGTAAGCGTGGCCGAGGACCCAGGCGCTGTTGTCCTGATTCACGAGGCGGAAGTAGAGCAACGATCCGGGGTCGTTGCCGACGGAGAACTTGCCGCGGTCGATCTGGACGGCCTGGGGGTGGGCGGCCGAGACCTGGTGCAGGGCCATCTGCTCGACGGCCTGGATGTCGAGTTGGACGGTGTCGGTGCTGACGGTGTTGAGCTGGGAAGACTTGGGATTGGCGGCGTCGGAGGTGACGTAAGGGGCGATCTCCTCGCCGGGCTTGATCTGGCGGTAGTAGAGCTCGATGGAATAGCCCTCCTGGCCGGCGATGACCAACAGGGCGTCGGCGCTGTTGGACTGCTGGAGCTTGGCGCCTAGGGGTGGGCGGAGCGACAGGCCGTGGGCCTGCTCGTCCCAGCGCTGCTCGGAGAGGAGGTTGTCGTCGGCCGAGGGTGCGGCGGCTTTGGCGGGCGAGGGCTGCTGGGCCTGGTATTGGCCGAAGGCGACCAGGGCGGTCGCCAGCAGCAGTCCGGCGCGGACGACGGAGGCACGGCTGGCGGCGCGGCGGATGAAGAAAAGAGATTTAAGGTTCATGATCGAGCTCCTGCTGGGCTTTTTCGATGTCTGGGCCGGCCTGGGGGAAGGCGTCCAGAAGCGTCTGGAGAGTGACCCGGGAGGTGGTGTACCTGCGGTTGGACAGGCCCAGGTCGGCCGAGTCCCACAGCCATTGGTATCGGACGGCGCGCCCCTGGGAGTCAAGTAGCATCAGGGAGGGATCCATGGCCATGAAGGGGCGGACGACCAGGACCGGCTGGCCGTGGGCGGTCTGATCGGAGGGCACGAGATGAATCGTGCAGGGGGCGGGCTTGAGGAATCCGAGGCTCATCCAGGCCAGGGCCGGGCCGGTCTGCTTGGAGAGTTCGTCGAGGGGCCAGACGGAGTCGACCAGGGGCAGGACCATCGGATCGGGGGCGGGCATCTGCCAGGAGAAAGCGGGCTGATCCTGGTCGACGAGGCGTGAGGTGAAGCTCAGCACGCCGTCGCGGAGGTCCAGGAGGGTCTGGATGGTCCGCATCGGCTGACCCTGGGGCGTGCGGGTCTGGCGGAGGGTCTGCTGGGCGAAGCTCGAACCATCGGGGGCCATCGAGGCGGTGATGCGGTAGCGCAGGACGTTGCCGAACATGCCGGCGACGTCCCAGCGAATGGCGTGGTCGGAGGCCTCGGAGAGGAGACGGTGGCGGGCGAGCTCCCATGCAACGGGCCACTGGTCGTGGACGAGCAGGCGGGCCTCGGGCTTGGGGTCAAGCAACGCGGGGGCTTGGCGGAGCTGTTCGGCGACGATCCGGCGGCCGCGGGCGAGCATATCGTCGAGGGGACTCTCCGCGGCGGGCTGGGTGGCGGGGTCGGAGGAGGCGTACTCGAGCCGGCAGAAGGCGCGGAGCAGGGCAAGGAGTTCCTGGCCGACCTGCGCGGGGCCCTCGGCACAGAGCTCCGCGAGCAGGGCGTGGTCGGGGCCGATGGGCAGGTACCAGAGCTCCTTGAAGAATCCGGTGGCGGGGTCAATGCCCAGGCGAAGGCGCGGGCCGGCGATGTCGGGGAGCTTGACGAAGGTCAGTTGCGACGGGTCGGGGAGCTGGCCGAACATGGTCTCGAATCGGCGGGCGAGCAGTTCGTAGGGGTTGTAGGGGTTGTTGGAGTCGGCGGGGAGGTTGACGAGCTCCGAGCGGAGGCGGAGGGTCTGGAGGTAGGCGTGGCCCTCTGTGGGCAGGACGATCAGGGGGGAGTCGGGGAGCTGGCTGGGATCGATCCAGAAGTCGTAGCCGGGGATCGTCACGGGACGCAGGCCGACGGCGTGGAAGTCAGCCTCGCCTGCGGGACGGAGGTTGGTCAGCGAGACGGACTCGAGGATGCTCTCGAAGAGTCGGCGGTCGAAGACGAGTTCGCGGTTGACGGCCTGGGGGTCGTTGGGGTCGGCCAGGAGGGAGCCGGAGAGACGCAGGACCCAGTACTGTCGTCCGGAGAGGGTCAGGACGGCCAGGAGCTGCTTGCGGGGCTTGCCCTGGTCGTCGGCCTTGACGCTCAGGCGCTGGGCGCCGAGGATCGGTCCGATGCGCAGACGGGCGACGGGGGCGGGGGACTCGTCGTGGGTTTCAGGGCTGTGGACGAGCAGGAGGTAGGCCTCGTCGAGGGCGCGCAGGGGCGAGCGGGCGGGGGCGTCGGGGAGTCGGCCGATCAGGAGTTCCTGGTCGCCGTCGGGACGGCGCAGGACCGCGGCGTCGCGGAGCAGGGCGGGGGGAACGTCGGAGGAGACGGTGATCCAGCCGTCGGGGGTGCTCAGGGACAGCGGGCCGTGCATCTGGGGGGCGAGCGTCAGCGGCGGGCCGGGGCGGCGGAGCTCGCTGATCCAGATGGCCAGGGCCAGGGAGACGATCAGGAGGGTGAGCATCACCACGGCGCGCAGGCTGGCGGACCAGCGGCCGTCGATGGCGGGACTGGGTGTTGCCATGCGGGAGATTGTAAGCAAGGCGGAGCGGAGAGGTTCGGCCGAGAGGGGTAAAGACCGGATCAGGTGGCGGCGGGACGCCGGGCACTGTGCTCGATGCGGTCGAGGTAAGGCTCGGTTCGCTGGAGGAGTTCGAAGTCGACCAGGGCGTAGACGAGTCGGCCGCGCCGGACGAGGAGCTGGCCGTCGCGGCGGCGCGGGCGGAGGATGAAGTGGCGGGGCTTGTTGTCCAGGACGCGGTAGCCGCGGACGGCCAGCTCGTCGGTGACGCGGCGGGTGAGCAGGGTCAGCTCGAGGTCGGTCATGCCCCCCTGGCGGCAGACGGTCTCGGCGTCGAGGCCCTGGACGAAGGCGAAGAGGGTGACGTAGTCGCGGTGGATGTCGAGGTCGGCCTTGACGGCCCGGGGGTCGTGGCGTTTGTACTCGTCGAGGAGGCTGGCGTGGGGGATGAAGCGGGCTTCGCTGCGGCCCAGACGCCAGAGGGGGTATTCGTTGGGGGGACAGTAGATGGCGAGCGGGCGCTTGGTGCGCATCTGGATGGGGCGGCGAAGGCCCAGGCGGTCGTCGTGCGTTTCGTCGGGGGGTGAAGAGAAGCGGGCGAGCATGCCGCCGCGACGGAGGTCCATCAGGAGGCAGAATTCCTCGAAGGGGCTGTTGAAGCGGGCGTTCTCAGCGGCCTGGGCGGGGATCTCGCCGGGGAAGGTCGCCTCGATCATGAGCGGGACTTCCTGGGCGACGCGGGAGAATTTGACGACGAGGTCGACGGGCCGGCTCATGGGGGTCTCGGTGCGGATGTAGTAGACCGAGCCGGTGCCCCCCGGGAGTTTGTGGCCGAGGGTGGCGAAGGCTTCCTGGCGATACCAGATGCGCGGCAGGAGGTGCTCGAGCAGAGGCCAGCCGTAGCGGGTGACGTAGAGCAGGCCGCCGTCGGGCTCGCGGAAACGGATGTAGTCGACGTCGAAGACCCGCACCTTGAGGGCTGGGGGCATCTGGTCGAAGGCCAGACGCGGCATGGGCAGGTCCATCGGGCGTAGCTCCGCGTGGGGGGGCGTCAAGGAGGAGGAATCTTAGCCTGTGGTGCGGACGCCGGCGGCGACGGCTTGGATCGAGAGGCGAAGGAGCTCGGTGATGCGGTCGAGCCCGGGCCAGGCGGCTGGGGGGTCCTGGCCGGCGAGCGACTCGGCGAGGAGGGCGCGGCGTCGGCGGAGGAGCTCGACCTGGATGAGGTTCATCGCGGCGACGTAGGGGTTGCGGACGGCAATGGACTGCTGGAGCCAGGGGACGGCGTCAAGGAGTTGGGAGTGGCCGGTGACGGCCAGGACGGCGGCGCGGGTGCGGGCGAGCTCGGATTGGATCAGGCCGTGGATCCGGGACGAGGCGTCGCGGTCCTCGACGAGCTGGGCGTACTCGGCGGCAATGGTCGGCTCACACTTGGCGACGGCGAGCTCGGCGTTGTCGATCACGGCCTTGAAGAAGGGCCACTGGCGGTACATCTGGCGGAGCAGGTCGAGCTTGGCGGGGAGGAGCGGCTCAAGAGCAGTGCCCAGGCCGTAGAAGGCGGTGATGACCTGGCGGCTCTGGGTCCAGGCGAAGGTGTACGGGATGGCGCGCAGGTCGGCGATGGTGCGCTGCGTGCGGCGGCGGCTGGGGCGCGAGGCGATGGGCAGGCCCTCGATGCCGGCGATGGGGGTGGCCTGCTCGAAGTACCAGACGAAGCCGGGGTCCTCGACAAGCCGGCGGTAGGCGGCGTAGGAGGCGGAGGCGGCGTCATCGAGCAGTACGGCCCACTCGGCGGGCGGCTCCTTGGCGCCGACGACATCGACCAGGAGCGTGGCCCAAACCATCTGCTCGAGGTGGCGCAGGGCAATCTCGGGGTCGTCGTAGCGTTCGGCGAGGACCTCGCCCTGCTCGGTGATACGGATGCGGCCCTGCACGGAGTGTGGCGGGAGCGAGAGAATGCCCTGGGCGGCGGGGCCACCACCGCGGCCGAGGGCGCCGCCGCGGCCGTGGAAGAAGACGACGGAGATGCCGGCGCGCTCGGCGATGCGGGTGACCTGGTCCTGGGCCTGGTAGAGGCTCCAGTTGGCGGAGAGGTAGCCGCCGTCCTTGGTGCTGTCGGAGTAGCCGACCATGACCATCTGGAGGCGGCCGTGTCGCTGGACGTGGGCGCGGTAGGAGGGGCAGGCGAGGAGGTCCCGCATCATCGGGCCGGCGCGGCGGAGGTCGTCGATGGTCTCGAAGAGCGGGACGACGGGCAGGAGGATCTGGTCGTGACCCTCGCTCTGGGACCAGGAGCAGATGGCGGCGCCGAGGCGTTGGAGCCAGAGCATGGCCAGGACGTCGCTGGCGTGGTGGGTCATGCTGGCGATGGTCACGCCCAGGGCGGCCTGGCCGAAGTCGCGGCCGGCGTCCTGGAGGTGGCGGAAGACTTCGACGAGGTCGCGCGAGGGGCCGGTGAGGGCGTCTAGATTCAGCTTGCCGGCGGCCTCGGAGGGGATGGGTTCGCTCAGGACGGCGAGCTTGGCGTGTTCGTCAAGGGCGGCCAGGTCGTCGCAGCGGCCCATCAGGCGCAGGACTTCGCCGACGGCCTGGCGTACGGCGCGGGCGTCCTCGCGGATGTCCAGGCGTGCGAAGTGGAAGCCGAAGACCTCGATGCGGTCGAGCCAGTCCTGGACGCCGCCGTCGGCAAGTTCCTCGTGGCCGTTCTGGCGGAGGCTCTGGGAGAGGAGTTCGACGTCGGCGGCGAGCTCGCGGGCGGAGGGATAAGCGCCCTCGGGGACGGACTCGCCGGCCTGGGCGGCGGCGGTTTTTTCGAGGCGGAAGGTGACGGCGGTGAGCCACTGGCGGTAGACCTCGTCGGGGTGCATCAGGGCGACGCGTGCGGCGAGTTCGGGCCAGCGGGTGGTGCAGCGATCGAGGCTGCGCAGGAGGGCCTGGCTGACGCCGTGGCGTCGGCGGGAGATGCTGCAGCGGGCCTGGAGCTCCTGGCAGGCGGCGAGGTGCTTGGAGGTGGCGGCGGCGCGCATGCGGGTGAGGGTGGTCTGG
>JADZCW010000252.1 GCA_020851395.1 Phycisphaeraceae bacterium | reverse complement strand
GTCCGCCGGTACCACCACCGATGCGTCTCGAGCTCCCGCGTCAGCAGGATGTTGTTCCCCTTCGAGAGCTCCGGCAGCTCTCCCGCCGCCATCAGGTCAATCTCAACGTTTCCGGGAACCGTCGCAGGAATCGCGGGCCATTTCTCCGCGACAAACCCTGCCGGCGTCGTGGGTGCCCCCGGAAGCTGCGGGCCGTGGAAAAGCTGCCAGGAACCATTGAGTGAGATTGAACGTGTCATTGAGGGTCAATCCATAAGAGGCTGTTGAGAGACCGACGGCAGAAGACGAGCGGATCGATTGTACGAACGGCCCTCATTTGTTCCATGCACACGCCGTAAACACCAGGGCCTGATCCCGCACATGCCGTCGATCATCCGCCCTTTTTGCCCTCTGCCTCATCTTGCCCGTAAAATGCCCCCATGATCGACCACTGGTCCCAAGGCAACGTCCTCCTGCTCCTGCTCATCAAGGCCACCCTGATCGGCGTCTTCTTCATCCCGCTGATCAGCCTCGTGGCCATGTACTGCATCTGGTGGGAGCGCAAGGTCGCCGGCCACATCCAGTCGCGCGTCGGGCCCATGCACGTCGGCGGCTGGCACGGTTGGGCGCAGTCGCTGGCCGACGGCCTCAAGCTGATCCTCAAGGAGGACCTCATGCCCGCCGGGGCTGACGGGTTCATGTTCAAGCTCGCCCCCTACATGGCCTTCGCCCCCGTGTTCGCCGCGCTGCTCGCGCTGCCCTTCAGCCCGCAGTGGGTCTTCGAGTCGAGCCTGAACATCGGCGTGCTCTACCTGCTGGCCGTGCTGTCGGTGGAGGTCATGGGCACGATCCTCGCCGGCTGGGGCTCGAACTCCAAGTGGGCCGTCTACGGCGCCATGCGCGAGGCCTGCCAGATGGTCTCCTACGAGGTCCCCCTGGGCCTATCGATCATCGCCGGCGTCCTGACCGCCGGCACCCTGCACCTCGTCGAGCTGGGCTACCTCCAGGCCGGCGGGCTCCAGGACTGGTTCATCTTCCACAATCCCTTCATCTTCCTGGCATTTGGCGTCTACTACGTCGCCGCCCTGGCCTCGAACAAACGCGCCCCCTTCGACCTGCCCGAGTCCGAGTCCGAGCTCGTCGCAGGCTTCCACACCGAATACTCCGGCCTGCGCTGGTCCTTCTTCTTCTTCGCCGAGTACGGCGCCATGTTCGTCGTCTCGTGCATCCAGGCCGCCCTCTTCCTGGGCGCGTGGAACAGCCCCCTCGGCCAATACGACCCCATCTACCTCCTGGCCGGCTACAACCCCATCCACGCCGGCGAGCTCTACCTCAGCGGCGCGCTGGCCACCGCCGGCTCATCCGGTGGCTGGACCGCCGTCGCCGACGCGCTCGGCGTCTCCCCGCTCGGACTGATTGCCGTCAACACCTGGGGCGTCCTCTGGTTCCTGGGCAAAGCATTGACGATCATCTACATCCAGATCTGGATCCGCTGGACGCTCCCCCGCATCCGCATCGACCAGGTCCTCTACACCTGCGTCAAGGTTCTTCTTCCCGCCAGCCTCATCCTCCTCGTCGGCACCGCCACGTGGATCTGGCTCGTCCCACAGCCCGCCGCGGTGACGCTCGCCGACGGCCAGGTCATCGAGCGCCTCGGCCATCTCGTCAGCCCCACACCGACGCTTCAGCTGGCCACGCAGATCATCCTCGCCGCCCTGGGCACGCTCCTGGTTCTCGCCGCCGTGATCTACATCGCCTACGCCTACCTCACCCGCGACCGCGCCACGCTCAAAACCCTCTTCCCCCAGACCATGCCCGTCGGCCGCTCCATCGCCTTCACCCGCGGCCAGACGCCCACGGCGTGAAGATCTGAGTTAACCACCAAGACACCAAGGACACCAAGAAGAACCAGAGCGATCCGTGCGCGCAAAAAAAGGCGCCGCAAGGCGCCTTGTGTGTTGATCGTCATTGGGCGTGAAGCATCACGAGGCGGGCCGGGTCGTCTTACCCCGTACCCTGTACCCCGTACCCGATTTACTTCTTCGCCGCCGCGTAGTTCTCTTCCACCTTCGCCCAGTTGACCACATCCCAGAACGCCTTGATGTAGTCCGGCCGGCGGTTCTGATACTTCAGGTAATACGCGTGCTCCCACACGTCCAGGCCCAGGATCGGCTTGCCCGACTGCTCCGTGGCCAGGGCCCCCATCAGCGGGCTGTCCTGGTTGGCCGTGCTGGTCACCGCCAGCTTGCCGTCCGGCCGCACGACCAGCCACGCCCAGCCTGAGCCGAACCTCGTCGTCCCCGCCGTGCCGAAGGCCTCCTTGAACTTCTCCAGTCCGCCGAGTTCCTTGTCGATCGCCGCCGCCAGCGCCCCGCTGGGGCCCTTACTCTTGCCCGGCGACGTGAGCAACTGCCAGAAGAAGCTGTGGTTCGCGTGCCCGCCGCCGTTGTTCCGAACGGCCGTGCGGATCTCCTGCGGCACCAGGTCGAGCTTGCTGATCAACTCCTCCACACTCTTGCTCGCCAGTTGCGGCTGGCTCTCCAGGGCCTTGTTCAGGTTCGTGATGTAGGCGTTGTGGTGCTTGCCGTGATGGATCTGCATGGTCTGCGAATCGATCACCGGCTCAAGCGCCTCGGGCGCGTAGGGGAGGGGCGGGAGGGTATAGGCCATCGTGAGTCTCCTAGGGGTGCGTCAGAAAAGTCAAAAAACGGGATTTGAAGTTTTTCCTTTAAGCCCTGGCGATACCTGCAATTGCCTGACCCCAGGCCTTTTTGCGGTTTCCCCGCCAGTGTGAAAAAGTCTGTGATGCTAGAGGGGGTCCGGCACGGGGTCAAGGTTTTAACGTAATCAGGACACACCCACCTCAGACAATATCAAGCCAATCAATATATTAATCTAGTCATTCTAAGAATTTTACCTAGAATCATTCTAATCAATGAACAATTCCTCCTCCGATCGAGTAGATTGCTGTGAATGTTAAGTGGGGCAAAGTTTGACGACAAAAACGTCCTGACAAAGGGGCCTGAAATGTCCCAGCCAGGACCGAAAACGCCCCTCGGATTCATGGGCAGCCAAGCAGAAACGATGCATGCCCCAGCCGGGCGGTTTCCCGGCTGCCAAAGAAGTACCGGGATGTGAAGGACGGTTATCGGACAAGCGGGCTCTGGTGGCTCGCTGGAGCGTAAAAGGAAAAGAAAGGGGGTCGTCGCCATGATTCAAGCACCCATGATCAGTCACGCCGGCTCACCCCTCGAGCAGGCCAACCGTTCCGCCCGGGTCGCCCTGGCCGACTCGCGGGCCCAGCTCTCGCAGCGCGATCAGGCCGCTCTCAAGCAGGTCCTGCACGGCAAGTACGAGTACGTCGACAACGACCTGTTCCACAAGCCGCAGGCCGAGAAGGTCATCTTCGAGGACGCCCCCGCGATCCAGCGCCCGGACACGAGCTGGTATCACCCCGTGATGGACCACGTGTCCAGCCCGCGCGACCTCTACAGCAACAAGTCCGTCGGCACGGTCCTGCTGACCGCCGCCCAGGAGCGGGCGCTGTTCCTGCAGTTCAACTACTGCCGGTTCCGCGTCGTCGAGCTTAAGGACCGGATCGGCCAGGGCCCCATCAAGCGCGGCCCAGCCAAGGAACTGCTCTCCTGGCATCGCAAGGCCGAGGCCTATCGCGACCAGATCGCCCAGACAAACCTGGCGTTGGTCCTGGCCATGGCCAAGCGGACGAGGATGAGCGAGATCGACTTCTCCGACCTCGTCAGCGAGGGCAACATGGCCCTGCTACGCGCCGTCGACAAGTTCGACGTGGCGCGCGGCTTTAAGTTCAGCACCTACGGCTGCCGGGCCATCCTCAAGGCCTTCAGCCGCAGCGGCATCAAGCTCTCGAAGTACCGCCAGATGTTCCCCACGGACTTCGACCCCAAGCTCGAGAAGTCCGACTTCGCCGAGCGCAAGCGTGAGGACGAGGCCGGCGCCTGTGCCGAGGAGAT
>JADZCW010000251.1 GCA_020851395.1 Phycisphaeraceae bacterium | reverse complement strand
GCCTAGATCCCCGCCGCGTCGATGAACTCGTTGGGATCCAGCGGCACGTAGCCGTCCCTTCGCCGGGCGCTGACGCGCAGGTCCGGCGGCGTGACCGTCACCGTGTGGTGGGCCGGCACGGATTTGGTCAGGAACACCGCCCCGGCCACGGTGCACCCCTGGCCGATGACGGTGTTGCCGCCGAGGATGATCGCCCCGCCGTAGATCGTCACGTCATCCTCGATCGTCGGGTGACGTTTGCGGCCGCGCCAGTCCTGCCCGCCCTTGGTCGACAGGGCCCCGAGCGTCACGCCCTGGTAGATCTTGACCCGCTTGCCGATGGTCGTCGTCTCGCCGATGACCACGCCCGTGCCGTGGTCGATGAAGAACGATTCATCGATCTGGGCCCCGGGGTGGATGTCGATGCCCGTCTCGTTGTGGGCGTACTCGCTCATCATGCGGGGCAAGAGCGGCACCTGGAGCTTGTAGAGCTCGTGGGCGATGCGGTGGATGTAGATCGCGTCGAGGCCGGGATAGCAGAAGATGATCTCGTCGGTGCTGCCCGCCGCGGGGTCGCCGTCGAAGGCCGCCTGCACGTCCGTGGCCAGCATCCGCCGCAGCTCGGGCAGACGGTCGAGGAAGGTGTCGGTGATCTCCTGGGCCCGCACGTCGAAGTGGTCGTTGGTGTCGCCCTCGCCGGGCTTGCGGCGGTTCTCGGCGTGCCGCAGGGCCTGGCGGACCTGCTCGTAGAGGCCGTGCCGGACGTGCACCAGCAGCTCGCCGACGTGGTACGCGATCGTCTGGCTCGTCAGCCGCTGTTCCTCGAAGAAGCCGGGGAAGACCAGCCGGCGGAGCATCTCCAGCACGCGGATGACGCGGGCGCGGTTGGGCAGGAAAGTGGAGTTGAGGTGGTGTGTCCGGGCGTCGGCGTGGTAGCTCTGGACGACCCGCTGGACCAGCTCTGGGGTGTCGGCCGGACTGGTTTTTTCTACGCTCATGGCGGTGATCCAGAGCCCGTCGCGCGGCGGGAAACTGAAAGGTATTTTAGGCAGTCTGATCCCCGGATGAAACTGCCGCACGAAACCCGCTGGTACGCTCCCGTCCGCGGGCGGCCCGGCGACAAAAAAACCGGCCCGCATGCACGGGCCGGCGAAGATCGGTCTGGAAGTTCAGGCCTTCTCGTCAGCGCGACTTGCTCTGGGTGACTTGTTCGAACCCCAAGTTAAAGTGGGTGCATCGTCGAGTCATCCAGGCCTTCCGCTCGTGGACGGCTTGACCATCGTGCCCGAAAGCCAGCTCCCTTTGGGGTTCCATAGGTTCGAACAAATGCATCCCGCCAGAGCAAGCCGCGTCGACGAGAAGGGCTCTTCACTTTCCATGACGTCATTATACCCGACCGCGCCCGCGTCAAGAAGCGGGCGCGGGATGAAAAGCAGGAACGGCTGTTTTTGTCTACATCAGGCCACAAAGCAGCTCGACCGCCTTGCGGACGTCCGCCACGCGCTCGTCGCCGGCCTCGCGCTCGATCAGCAGCCCGCCCCGGAAGCCCGACGAGCGGAGCTGGGCGATGAACGCCTTCCAGTCCACCTCGCCCTGGCCGACGGGCACCTCCTGGCCCCACGTCCCGGGCGTCTTGGTGCGGACCGCGTCTTTGATGTGCACCTGATGTACCCAGGGCTGAAGTTTCTTTAGCGACGCGATGGGGTCGCCCTTGTCATAAAGAATCATGTTTGCCGGATCGAAGTTCACGCCGATGTTGCGTGCCCCGGCCTGCTCGACGTCGGTGATGAAGTCCACCAGCGTCTGAGCGGTTTCCTGGCCTGTCTCGAGGATCAGGGTAATCCCGTAGGCCTGCATCACGCCGGCGGCGTAGTGGATGCGCTCGATGATCTTGTCCCGCCGTCCTCCGGTGTTGTCCTCCGGAAGGAAACCGGCATGCACGCTGACCGTCCGCAGGTTCAGCGCCGCGGCCGCCTTGGCCGCCTGGTCGATGACCCGACGATTCTGCTCCCACGTCGCGTCGGGGACTAGGCCGCCGGTCCGGCGGATCGACTCGAGCGTGGAATAGTCCTCGCCCACGCACCCGAACATCCCCGAGAGGATCCACTGATCGTGGGCCTTGAAGATCGCTGCCAGGTCCTTCCACTCCGCGCTGTTGTTGAAGAGAGGGTCCAGCCCGATCTGCGTGTGATTCAGGCCGGTCTGCGCCAGCAGGTCCGAGAGCTCCCGCGCGTTGCGCGCGTGCAGCGACCAACTGCACACCCCGATCTTGAACTCATCTACTCGCCGGACTTCCATGCTCATGCTCCTGCCGGGATCCGTGTGACCCCCACGCCATTACACCCAATCCGACCGGCTCGTCCAGCGGACGAAGCCCTCGATGGCCTCGTACTCGGCCAGGCCCAGTTTGTCGTACAGCCTCGCCGTCGCCCGGTTGCGGTCCTCGGCCCGCTGCCAGAACTCGCGGGCGTCGAAGCCCGGGAACAAGGCCTTGTCCTTCTGCGACTCGTGCTTGAAGATGGCCGTGCGCTTGCGCATGAGCTCCTGAGGGGAGATCGGCACGGCCATCTCGATGTTCTCCGGCTCCCATTCCTGCCACGCCCCGCGGTAGAGCCAGACCTCGCATTGCTTCATCCACGGCTCGTCCTTGACCACCTCCAGCGCCCGGATGATCGCCGCCAGGCACACGCGGTGCGTCCCGTGCGGGTCCGACAGGTCGCCGGCCGCGTAGATCTGGTGAGGCTGGAGCTTGCGGAGCAGGTCCACGATGATCCGGATGTCCGCGTCGCTCAGCGGCTTCTTGCGCACCCGCCCGGTCTCGTAGAAGGGCATGTCCAGGAAGTGCAGGTTCTGCATCCGCAGCCCGCAGTACCGCCCGGCCGCCCGCGCCTCGCCGCGGCGGATCAGCCCCTTGATCTTCTGCACCTCGTCGGAGTCGACCTGCCCGGCCTGCTTGTGCTTGAGGAACTCCTCGATGTGCTTCTCGAGGTCCGTGACCCGTCTGTCCTCGATGCCGAAGAACTGGTTGAACTCCGAGGCGAAGTCCGCGAACCGGATCGCGTCGTCGTCGAAGACGGCGATGTTGCCCGAGGTCTGGTAGGCCACGTGAACCTCGTGCCCCTGGTCGACCAGGCGGATCAGCGTGCCGCCCATGGAGATCACGTCGTCGTCGGGGTGGGGCGAGAAGATCAGCACGCGCTTGGGGTAGATCTCGTCCGTCGGCCGTCGGCGTTCACTCGGACGCTGGGCCTTGGCCGGCTTGCCCCCGGGCCAGCCGGTGATCGTGTCCTGCATGGCCCGGAAGATCTCGACGTTGATGCTGTACGCCGGCCCATGCTCGGCCAGGAGGTCCTGCAGCCCGGTCTCGTTGTAGTCCTCGTCGGTGAGCTTGAGGATCGGCTTCTCGACCTTGCGGGCCAGCCAGATGACGGCCTTGCGGATCGTCGCCGTCGTCCACTCGACGGGCCCGAGCAGCCAGGGCGTCTTGCACCGCGTCAGCTCCGACGCGGCCGCGCGGTCCAGCACGATCTGCGCGTTGCCGTGCTCCTGCAGGAAGCTCGCCGCCACCGCCGCGGTGATCGGCCCCTCGACGGCCTGGGCGATGATCGGCGCCTTGTGCTCGCCGAAGGCCATCAGGATCACCCGCCTGGCCGTCAGGATCGTCCCCACGCCCATCGTGATCGCCCGCCGCGGCACGTTCTCCTCGCCGAAGAAATCGCTCGCCGCGTCCAGCCGCGTCACCCGGTCCAGCGAGATCAGGCGTGTCCGGCTGTTCTTGCCCGAGCCCGGCTCGTTGAAACCCACGTGGCCCGTGCGGCCGATGCCCAGGATCTGCAGGTCAATCCCGCCGCAGTCGGCGATCTTCTTCTCGTACGCCCGGCAGTGGGCGAGCACCTGCGTCGGATCGAGCGTCCCGTCGGGGATGTTGATGTTCTGACGGGGCACGTCCACGCGGTCGAACAGGTGTTCGAACATGAACCGGCGGTAGCTCTGCAGCTCGTCCGGCTTCATGGGGAAGTATTCGTCGAGGTTGAACGTGATGACGTTCTTGAAGCTCAGCTTCTCCTGCTCGTGCAGGCGGACCAGCTCGTCGTAGACGCCCACCGGGGTCGACCCCGTGGCCAGGCCCAGCACGCAGGTCTTGCCGGCCGCGGCCCTGGCTCGGATCAGCGCGGCGATCTCCTGCGCCACGGCCGCGCTGGCCTGCTTGGCCTGCTCAAAAACCTTCGTCGGGATCAGCTCCTTCTGGGCGAGGATCTCTTCCATGACACTCGAACGATCAACGGCGGCGGTCATGACGTGTATCCTTCCGCCCGGCTCCTCACAGAGCCGGGATTGGGGGTGTGACGATACCACGTTTGTGACGGCAGGGGCGAGTCACCAACTTCGACCGAGCCCCGGATCAGGTCCTAGGCCGTCGGTCGGACCATCTCGGCGACGGCGATATTATCCTCAATGTGACGCAAATCCAAAGTGCCGATCAGAAGACTTGTCACCCCGGCCTCGCCCAGCACCCATTGGATCGCCTCCCCCGCCGCCAGACGCCCCGACGCCAGCCCCTTCTTCACCAGCACCCCGACCCCGCGGCGGTGGGCCTCCTGGATTACCGCACGGTGGCTGTCGTTGTCCTGGTGGAACTCCACCGCCAGCACGTCCGCCCAGTCCAACGCCCGCATCGCCCCCGCGACCGTCTTGCCTGAGAGCCCGATCCCCCGCGTCAGACCTCGCTTCTTGACGTCCTGCAACCCCTCGACGGTGTCCGTCTGCGTCTGGATCCACTCGTCTCGCCCGTCGGAGTGAATCAAGAGCAGGTCCACCGCCTCGGCCCGCAGCCGGCGCAGGCTCGCCTCCAGGCTCGCGCGCACCTCGTGGGCGGAGAACGCAAAGCTCGACTTTCCCCCCTCGAACCGCTCGCCGACCTTGGTCGCCAGGACGTATTCCGCCCGGCGATGCCCGATTGCTCGCCCGATCCGCTCCTCGCTCAGCCCGTAAGACGGGGCGGTGTCGATCAGGTTCACGCCCAGGTCGAGCACGCCGTTGAGCAGCCTGGCCGCGTCCTGCTCGCTGGGCAGGTCGTAGGCCTGTGGATACTTGGCGCCGACGTTGCGGCCGATCTTGAACGCGCCGAAGCCGATGGGCGTCACGGGCAGGCCGAGCTTGCCTAGGGGTTGGTGTACCACTTGGTGGCGAGCTCCCACGGCGGGGCGGCGACGCGCGGGCGCGGCCACTCGGCCAGCACCTGGTCGGGGTAGTCCGGGTCATGGTCGTCGGCCGCGCTGGTCCACGTCTCGCCGGACGACTCGCGCAGCCAGACGCCCGAGCCGTGCGAGACGTTGTGGCCTGCCGGCTTGCCGATCATGTCCACGATCCGCCGGGCCAGCACCGGCGCCAGCACCAGCTTGGTCGGCCAGGCGGTGACGATGTTGCCGTCGATCGCCGCGTGTTCATGGTCCGGCCGGCGCTTACCGGGGGTGGCCGCCTCGGCCTTGTCGATCTTGTACGTCGTCCACTCCACCGCCGACAGGTCGACCGCCGGCAGGGTGTGATGCAGCTCCTTGATCGCGTGGCGGATCAGCTCGGTAGGCCCCATGTTCACCCCATCCTCGGAGACCTTGCCGCCGATCTGCCATACCGTCTCGCCGTGGAAGTTGTCGATGGTGGTGATCGTCACCCGCGTGCGGGCCCCGTCGACGCAGTGCCCGAAGACGGCCGGCAGCTTCCCCCGGGCCACGACCATCTGCACGCCACGACGCTGCATCGTCCCTCCTGGCAGGTTCAGGCGCCGACGAAGGTCCTCGTTGCCCTGCCCCGCCGCCAGGATCACGTGGCGCGGACGCAGCACCATCCGCGTGCCGTTGGCCGGTGAACGCATCAAGACCGTGTCCACCCCGCCGTTCTTTTTCGTCTTCTTGAAGGTGAATTCCAGCCCCGTCTGCTCGTCGATCCGCAGCACCCGCGACCGGTTGGCCTGGAACAGGCCGTGCAGGAAGCTCGCCGGGTCGATCACCGGCTCCTCGATCCGCATCACCGACGACGCCCCGCGCAGCGCCGCCGGCCACACCGTCTTCTCGATCTTCTGCGGACGCACCCGCAGGCTCACCTTCGCGCCCGAGAACCCCAGCCACGACCGCAGCGAGCGCGTCCGCCAGATGTGGCAGGCGTCGGCGCGGATCCGGGTGTCGCTCAGGTCCGGCTGGTCACGGCCCTCGAGGCACCGGCGCCACAACTCCGGCATCTTCGCCACGGCCTCGGCCGACTCCGTCAAGAGCCCCCCGAGGCTGTACTTCAGCCCCCCGTGGATGATCCCCTGCGAGGCGATCGTCTGCCCCGCCCCCAGCGCGGCACACTCGAGCAGCAGAGCCCGGTACCCGAACCTGCGCAGATCGTCCAGGAGCCACAGCCCCGCCGCGCCGCCGCCGAAGATCACGGCGTCGAGTTTCACCGGTCCGGCCAACGTCATCGTCGCCTCACGCCACGCTCAATGTTTGCCCGCGGGCCCGCGGCCCGCGATCTCTTTCTCCCACGGTGCGACCGCACCGCAAGAACGCTCCGTGCGCCGTGGGTCGCCCGACCCGCGGACCTGTCAACGTGCCCCTTGCGGGGCCGGGGGGATGACCAGTTTCGTCCCCGCATCGAGCTGATCGGGGTTGTTGTTCAGCGCCTTCTTGTTGGCGTTGAAGATCGTCCGCCACAGCCGCCCGTCGCCGTAGTGCTGCACCGCCACCGACCAGAGCGTGTCGCCCGGACGCACGGTGTAGGTCACGCCCGACGGCGCCGGCTGCGGAGGCTCAGCCGTGGTGGTCGTCTGCTGCTGCTCGTTGTGGATCTGGGCCAGGCTCGGCAGACGGATCACCTGCCCGACCGAGAGCTTGGCCGGATCGACGCGCGGATTGGCCTGCGAGATCTCCCTCCAGTAGTGGTCCGCGCCGTAGACGCTCACGGCGATCGAGGCGAAGGTGTCGCCGGCCTTGATGGTGTAGGGGCGTGTCCCGTCCGCCGGGACGCTCGTCGAGCGGACGCCGCTGCCGGTCAGGCCCGTGCCCGGCTCAACGGGCCGGACCGCCGGGGTCGGCGCGCCCACCGCGGTCATGCCGCCGGGCAGGGTCACCGTGGGTGCTGGTGTCGGCGGGGGCGTGCTCACGGCCGCGGCCGGCGCGGGTGGCGGCGTCACGGGCTGCGCCTGCGAGCCCGAGGGCGGCGGCGTGATCGGCGAACCCGGTGCATAGGTCGACGTCGCGCCCAGCGGGTTCGGCCCCGGCTGGTTCGGACTCGGACGGCTCGGGTCCGACGCCGGCGAGGCGCCGAACGTCAGCCGGCCCGACGTGTCGCTCGCCTGGCCCAGACGCACCATCTCGCCGCCCTGCGGTGGGTTGTCCTGGTACAAGAAGTGGTAGCCGACGATCAGCAGACAGATCGCCACCGTCAACACCAAGGCCACGTTGTACGGATTCTTCATGACTCGAGCCTCCATGCCGATTGGCAACAGTGTAACGCCCCCATGCCCGTCCAGCCATGTCAAGACTCTCGCCCCGCCAGCCGATGATGCCCATGCACGCTTGGACGCATTCTCACGGCCGATTTGGTTGACACCCCACCCCCGCAGGCCTACATTCGCCTGGCCCTGCAATTCATCCCGGAGAACGCCGATGCCCGCGAAAGATTCACGCCTGGTCGTCGAGATCGACGGCGATGTCACCCGCGTCAGCTTCCTCGAACGCAACGTCCTCGAAGAAGCCCTGATCCAACGCATCGGCGACGAGATCGGCCAGATCATCGACCAGACGGCCAACCCCAAGCTCCTGATCAGCTTCAAGGGCGTCGAGCACCTGTCCTCCGCCGCCCTGGGCATGCTCATCAACATCAACAACAAGGTCCGCAAGAAGGGCGGTCAGCTCCGCCTGGCCCACATCGACCCCCAGATCTACGAGGTCTTCACCATCACCAAGCTCAACAAGCTCTTCCAGATCCACGAAGACACCCAGCAAGCCCAATCCAGCTTCCGCTAACCCCCCCGCCCCCGGAAATTTATTCCGGTAGTCCTAGGATTTATCGAACGGCACACCCGGTTTTCCATCCCTGATTCGACGGAGGCGTCCAGGTTTCATGGCCGGCTCGTCCACCAAGACCATGGTCGTCGCCAGCAACCCCCAGGCCCTGGCCGAGCTGCGGCAGCAGGTGGTCCAGGCCGTCCGCTCCCATGATTTCCCCGACGCGGCGGTCTTCGCCATCCAGCTCTCGCTCGACGAGGCCTTCTGCAACGCTGTCCGCCACGGCAACCAGGGCGACCCCCGGAAGGTGGTGACGGTCAGCTACGAAATCACCGACGAGGAGGCCACCATCTCCGTCACCGACCAGGGCCCCGGCTTCGACCCCGACGGCGTGCCTGATCCCACCCTCGAAGAGAATCTGACCCGGCCCAGCGGCAGGGGGGTCATGCTCATGCGGCAGTATATGACCGATGTGAAATTCAGCCAGGGCGGCCGAACCGTCACCATGATCAAACGCCGCGACTGCCGTAAGCCGCTCTGAGGCCTACTACCCCATTTTCTCACATATTTAATAAAATCTAATCGATTGATTGACAGCGCTTTACCGATGGTTTGCAGTCGATGGGCTCTCGCTCGGCTTTCCCCCCGTTCCCCAGGCGTGTAGACTCCAGCGTTGCCCATCGTCGTCGGGACGATCTGGACCCCATTTGCACGACTACCACGCCTAAGCCTTGCCCGCGACCACCCCTAAGCGTCTAAAGCCCCGTACCAACAAGACTCGCCCACCTCGGGACGCAGCCAAGGCCAGCCCTACACCCGCTAGCGGCCAGGCGGTGGACGTCGATTGCCGCATCTTCGGACAAGACGTCGAGCCTCCCGCGGCCCGCTGGCTTCCCACCCGCCTCACCCAAGCCGCGCACCGCCTCGGCGTCCGCAAGGGCCGCCTGAGCGTCGCGATCGTCGGTGACCGCCGGATGGCCTCTCTCCACCAGCAATTCTCCAACATCCCCGGCACCACGGACGTGCTGACCTTCGACCTCCGCGAGCCGGGCCAGAAGACGCTCGAGGGCGAGCTGATCCTTTGCCGCGACCAGGCCCGCCGGCAGGCCCGCCGGCGCGGCCACGACACGCGCACCGAGCTCCTGCTCTACGCCGTCCACGGCCTGCTCCACCTGCTCGGACACGACGACCACGACCCTCGGAAGTTCCGCCGGATGCACGCCCTCGAGGACCAGGTCCTGGCCCACCTGGGTTTAGGCAAGGTCTTCACCGCACCGCCCGCGAGAAACGCCCAGTGACCGACTCCGCCCTCCTGATCGCACTGCTCGCCAGCCTACTCAGCGGCTACTTCGCCGCCAGCAACCTCGCGCTCAAGTGGTTCAACCGAGGCAAGCTCGCTGAACTCTTCGAGGCCCGGGGCCAGCTCGACCGTCTGGACATCCTCAACGATCGGCTGGTCTCCCTCCAGCTCATGACGGCCACGCTCCGGACGGTGCTGAACCTGATCGTCCTGCTGGCGGTCCTCTACTACTTCGAGGCCCACTTCAACGGGCGGTGGACGATCGGCCTGATCTACCTCGTGGCCTTCCTCGTCGCCGGCACGTTCGTCAGCATCCTGGCGGTGGCCGTTCCCACCAGTTGGGCCCGCTACCGCTCCGAGGCCATCCTCGTCCGCTCCCTGCCATTTCTGCTGGCCGTGCAACGCGTGCTGCTGCCGCTGCTGCGCCTGCTGCACCTGGCCGACCCCATGGTCCGCCGCATCTCCGGGGCCGAGACCGACGAGCCCACCCCCGCCGACGAGGCCGTGACGGATCAGGTCATGTCCGTCGTCGAGGAGCACATCGGGGAGGGCCACGTCGACGCCCTGCAGAAGCAGATGATCGAGGCCGTCTTCGAGTTCCGCTCCGTCACCGCCGGGCAGATCATGACCCCGCGCACGGACATGGTGGGCGTCGAGATCAACTCCGACCTGGCCCAGGTCCGCCAGGCCATTCTCGACAACGGTTTCAGCCGTTACCCCGTCTACCGTGAGAGCCTCGACGACATCGTCGGCCTGCTCTACGTCAAGGACCTGATCCGCTTCCTGGGCTCCGACGCCCAGCCGCTGGACCTCAAGGCCATCCTCCGCGACGCCCTGATCGTCCCCGAGAGCAAGCCCGTCCAGGAGCTCCTGGCCGAGTTCAAGGCCCGCAAGGTTCATCTGGCCATCGTCCTGGACGAGTACGGGGGCACGGCGGGCCTGGTCAGCATCGAGGACGTGATTGAGGAACTCGTCGGCGACATCCAGGACGAGTACGAATCGGCCCAGGACCAGCCGCGCATCAGCCGGCTCGACGCCCGCACCGCCGAGGTTGACGCCCGCGTCCGCGTCGACGAGCTCAATGACGCCATGGATCTCGATCTGCCCGAGTCCGAGGATTACGACACGGTGGGGGGGCTGGTCTTCTCCACCCTCGGGCACATCCCCATCGCTGGCGAGACGGTGGACATCCCCGGGGCCGGGGTCCGCTTGGTCGTGCTCCAGGCCGAGAGGACCAAGATCAACCGGCTGCGCGTCGAGAGCCTCAGCGCCTCCGGCCGAACTGCCCAGGCGGTGACCTCGAGCCGGCAGGCTGAATAACCATCTCCCATCTCCTGGGCATCGCCGGCGGTTTGTGCTAGATTTCACCGTTGCGTCGCGGCCGACCCGCACCTTCGCCGAGCCTGCCATGGACATTCGTTTCTACAACAGTCTGACCCACCGCCTCGAAGACTTCGCCCCGATCGAGGCCGGCCACGTCTACATCTACAACTGCGGCCCGACGGTCTACGACTTCGCTCACATCGGGAACTTCCGTAGCTTCCTGTTCGCCGACCTGCTCCGCCGGTTCCTGGAGTTTTCGGGGCTGGCCGTCCACCAGGTGATGAACATCACCGACGTCGGCCACATGACCGACGACGCCTCGGCCGACGGCTCGGGCGAGGACAAGATGCAGGTCGCCGCCCGTCGGCTCAAGGAGGCCAAGAAGTCCGGCCAGGCCCCCG
>JADZCW010000250.1 GCA_020851395.1 Phycisphaeraceae bacterium | reverse complement strand
GTGCGCGCGTACTGCCGCAGCGCCCAGCCGATGGCCTTGTTGATGAAGAACTCCCGCGAGCCAAGGTTCTCCCGGATGATCTCGCACAGGAGCTCGAAGTCCGTCTGATCCTTGTAGTCGAGCTGATGCAGGATCGCCGTACGCCTGAGCCAGAGATTCTCCGACTTGCGCCAACGGGTGAGATACTTTTTTCTGGCCTTGGCATGACGCTTGAACTGCCTGCCGACCACGCTCCCCGCGAGGCTGTCGACCGTGTCCCACCAGGACTTGGTGACGATCAGGTATTCGATCGTGTCGACGAATTCAGCCGGGATTTGTTCCTGGAACCGGCCCAGAAGACCGATCGCCACGTACTGATACTCCCTCTGTGGGAGCATCCACAGCTCACGAAGGATCGCGTCGAGATCGGCCATCTCCGGCAGGCCCTTTTCGGCAAAGAACTCCTTCTGCAGGGCAACACGTGGGGGAGTCTTGATCCCCAGGTACTCGAACTGGTCACGCATGTACTTCTTCATCGCCGGCGCCTGGGCGGGGGCGGCGTGTTTTTCGAACAGAGCTTTCATCGCGGCGACGTAGGGGTACATGATCTTCGTCTTGCCAGTGGTCAGAAGATCGCCGTCGGATTGAACATCGACCCCGTCGCCCGCGGTAGGCGCAGCGGGCTGGCGGTGACCATGAACTCCCAGCGCTTCTCCTGCTCGCAGACCTCGACGAGTTCCTCGAACTGCAGGCTGTCGGCGCAGACCATTCCCATGGCCACGAGCTGGAGCGTGTGAATGGGACACGCGATGCCCTCGACATTGCTCGGGATTGTCTCGCCGTCGCCATCGGGCAAAAAGACCGCGACCTTTCGCTCGTGCAGCATAAGCATCGCCGAGGCGTGCAGGCCGGCCATACCTAAACCGCTGTAGCCTGGGTTCCACGGCCCGAGCTCCAGCCGCCGGCGGTGGTGGCCGGTGCGGAAGAGCATGATGTCGCCCTCGCCCAGCCGCACGCCCTGTGCTTTCTCCGCCGCTTCGAGTTCCTCAGCCGTCACGGCATCGCCCAACTCGAGCCACTTGACGCCGCGCAGACGCGGGATGTCCAAGAGCACGCCACGCCCCACGATGCCGTGGGCGAAGGCGGTGATGTCCTGGAGCGTCGCTCCGGTCTTGGTCACGGAATCCGCCGGCTTGCCGTTGTAGAGCTTGCCCTGGTAGCTGACGTGGCAGAGGGCGTCCATGTGCGTGAAGCAGTCGCCGTGGAACTGCGAGTCCAGCGAATCCGTGGCGAAACGTGGCTCACCCTCCGGCCACGCGGTGTCGTGCAGGACCACCATCTTGTGCACGGCCGGGCTAGGATTGTCGGGCCCAGCAACCGTGTTGACCGGAATCGCCAGCGACACCGTCCGCCCGGACCGCACGAGCCTGGCCGCGGCGACGATATGGCGCGGCGTGATGTAATTGAGCGTGCCGCGCTCGTCGTTCTCGCCCCAGCGGCCCCAGTTGCAGACCTTCTTGAACAGCGCGTCGAACTCCGCGCGGGTCATGGGCTTGGCGGGTGTTTTCTTCATGATGTTGCTCCTGCCATCCATCCCCCGTGGCCGGGGCCGCGGGGGATCACGGGCCAGATGTCCACCACCACGCCGTTCTCCACGACGTGGTAGACGTCGTACATGTTGATCGTGCTGGGCGAGTAACCGGGGATCAGCTCGACCGTGTCGCCTATGCTGAGATCGCAGCGATCGTCCACGTCGAAGAGCGCGTGCTCCTCGTGGAAGTCGCGGGCCTTGTAGAAGGGGAAAGGCTTCATGGGCGTGCCCGCCTCGTCCGTGCAGATGGACTTGCTGCCGCAGTCGAGCACCACCGTCTTGCCCTGGCGGACGACGACGGTGGTCATCACCGTCAGCGCCTGCTCGAAACCTGAGACGAGCTTGCCGTGGAACATGTCCATCAGCAGGTACGAGCCGGCCTGCAATTCGGTGTAGCGCGGGTCCGCCCCGGTAAATTCATACGTCCCCGTGCCTCCCCCGGAAACAACCTCGCACTTGAAGCCCGCCTTGGCGAGCTGGCCGATCACCTCGCCCGTGAGGTCCGCCGCCTGGCGGGCCTTGCCGATCCGGGCCTCGCGGTCGGGCTCCATCATGCAGTGGCCCTCATAGGCCTGGAGCCCGCGGAAGCGAACGTGCTTGAGCTTGGCAATGTGTCGGGCCACCGTCACCGCGTCCGCCACCGATCGCACGCCCCCGCGTCCCATGCCCACGTCAATCTCGATGAGCACCTCGAGCCGGCCCCCGGTCGCCGTCATCGCCTCTTCGAGCAGGTCGCAATGCCGCGGATGGTCCACCGCCGTCGTCAGCCGGCATCGCTCAGCGGCCTGCGCCAGGGTCCGAATCTTCTGCCGACCCACCACCTGATTCGCAATCAGCACGTCCTCGATGCCCGCCCGGCTCATCACCGCCGCTTCCCACACCGTCGCCGTGCACACGCCGATCGCGCCGGCCTGGACCTGCATCTTCGCCAGCTCGACGCACTTCTGCCCCTTGACGTGCGGCCGGAGCTTGGCCGTCCTGCCCCCCATCTGCTCGACCATACGGCCAAGGTTCCTCTTGGCCGCATGGAGGTCCAGTACCAGCGCCGGCGTGACCAGTTCACGTGCCGGTCGGCCAAGGTTCGAGGCGTAAACTTTTCGCACGTGCTCGGACCAGGGGTCAGACATGGCCGTGCTCCTTGCTGACAAGAGGCGATGCCGCCGCCCGGATGAGTGTAGTTTACCGCCGGATCATGCCCTGGCGACTCCCCGCCGATGCTCAAATCGAAACCCGCCAGCCTATTCCCCGATGATCTTGATCAGCGCCCGCTTGCGTCGCCGGCCGTCGAACTCCGCGTAGTAGATCTGCTCCCAGGGCCCAAAATCCAGCTTGCCCTCGCTGATCGCCACGACCACCTCTCGCCCCATGACCTGCCGCTTGAGGTGCGCGTCGCCGTTGTCCTCGCCCGTGCGATTGTGCTGGTACTGATCCACCGGCTCATGCGGGGCGAGCTTCTCGAGCCAGTCGTCGTAGTCCTGGATCAGTCCCGACTCGGCGTCGTTGATGTAGACGCTGGCGGTGATGTGCATGGCGTTGACCAGGCACAAGCCTTCCCGCACCCCGCTCTCAGCCACCGCCCGCTCCACCTCCGGGGTGATGTTGATGTAATCCCGGCGAGACTTGGTGTTGAACCAGAGTTCCTTGCGAAGATGCTTCATACCAGGCTCCCACGTGCGACGTGACGTGCAGTATAGCCCGGGATGACGAATGTCACGCCATTCCCTCGCTCAATGGACCGGCCCGCTGAGTTTGCCCACGCAGAAGTCGCCTGTCATGCGAAACCCCAGGCCCTCGTAGCAGCCCCGAGCGATCGTGTTGGTCTCATTGGTAAACAGCACGCAATATTTCGCCCCCATCGTCTGCATCCGCCGCATCTGGGCGGCGCAGACCGCCCGTGCGTAGCCCCGCCGCCGCGCCTCGGGCAGCGTCGCCACGCCCAGGATCTGAAAGCCCCGCAGCCCCATGCCGTTGCTGCTGGCCGTCGAAACGATCCGGCCGTCGATCTCCAGCACCATCCGGTGCGGCCGCTGGACACGCCTTCGCTCCTCATCCGTGATCCGCCCGCTGGCACCAGACAGCGACCGCATGACCATCACCGTCGCGTCGGCGTCTTGCGGCTGGATCACTCGGGCGAACTCTTCATGGGGCTGATGGGGCAGCACCTGTCCTTCGGGCAGCTCCCGTTCCATGAACACCTGTCGTGGATCGCTGGCCGGCGTATACCCGATCTTCTGCAACTCGTCGTAGGCCGGCCACGCCGCGTAGCCGATGCCGTTGAGGTATTCGATGTCCGGATGCGCTGCCGCCACGTGACGCGCCACCGCCCGCAACGCCGGCTCATAGCGTCCCCACACGCACACGGAACGAGGGATGTCGTAGTACGCTCCCACGGCCAGCCACGACTCGTCCCGCCTGGCGACATAGATGTGCTGGCCGGGATATCCATCCAGCAGATTGCCCGTGAAGAACAGGGCGTGCGGCTCGTGCGGCTCTAGGTAGCCCAGCAGCCGCTGACGCTGCCCGGCGTCCTCATGGTTGAGCTTCTGAATCACGATCGGGTCGTGGTCGCGTGACATGGCGATGACTCCACCCTCCCTACCCCCCTTCCGGCCCCTTATGACTCGAACAGCACGCTGATGCTCTGTCGCGTGTGAATCCTTCGAATGGCCTCGGCGAAGAGTGGCGCCACGGAGACCACTTTGATCGTTTCGCCGAGATTTTCCAGCCCGTGCTCGACGGTGTCCGTGGCCAGCAGCGTCCGGATCGGGCTCTGCCGCACCAGCTCGACGCACCGCGGTGTGAACAGGCCATGCGTGATCGCCG
>JADZCW010000249.1 GCA_020851395.1 Phycisphaeraceae bacterium | reverse complement strand
GGAGGCTCGCGATGTCGGAAGTCAAGGATTATTACGGGCTGAGGCAGGGCACGACGTACCTGGAGATCTTCTCCGTGCTCGAGGGAAGCGGGGACCGGGTGGTGCACCGACAGCTCCGCGACCAGGAGGCGTATGACACCTGGCATCTGTCGTTGTACATGAAGGAGATCCTGGCGTACCAGAAGCTGCTGCACAATAAAGCGCCGTTGCGCTTCGATCAGTTGCCTCGGCCGGAGAAGAACCTCCTGGTGAGCGTCCTCTTGGCGGCGCAGCCGAGGTGGCGGCAGGTCGTTGAGCTCGGCAGCTCGCTGTTTGAGATGATCGACGGGCTGGAGCTGGTCAAGCGATTCCTGGCGCAGATGCACTCGCCGATCCGCGTGCCCGATCCGCACGACGTGGATTACCTGGGGATCGAGATCTCGGACCTCTTGATCCAGGCGGCGGAGCACGTGCACAGGGAGTATCGGCTCACGCACGTGAAGGATTGCGAGAAGCTTCCGAGCAGGATCGACGTCCTCTATGACCGGAATGTCAGTTCGTACGCGTTCCAGACGCCCAAGGCGCTGGCGGAGCTCATGAACCGGGCTGAGGTTTGTCTGATGAACCTGTTCGTGAGCAAGGGACAGACGTTCCTGTCGGCCCGGTTGGGCAAGTCGCTGACCTACTTCAGCCTGGCGGAATTGATCGAGCACCTGGAGCGTCCGCTGTATCACCTGTTCGGATTCAAGGCGCCCGGGCCGTTCCAGGGGAGCGAGCTGAGCCGGGGCAGGCCGGTGGTGGAGGGTTTCTTCCTATGTGCCGGGGAAGAAGATGCTCAGGCGTTCGCGAGCATGGCGCAGAGCGATGCGGCGGTGGCGGCGTACTGGAAGGCCAAGGAGATGACGCTTCGTCCCGCGGCGGAGCTGCTGGGAAGACACGGGTGATCGGCTGGATGTTCAGCAGACCACTCGCTGACGCTTGCGGCTCGTTGAGGCTTTGAATCTCATGCCCAAGGACGGGAACAACACGCACGACGGCATTCTGGTGCTGGCGGGCAAGCAGGTGGGGCTGGAGCTGACGGCGTACCTGCTGGAGCAGCGGGCGCCTGTGCGGCATGTGCTGGCGGCGACGGCGGAGGATGCGGCGTTGCTGACACTCTGCCGGGAGCGCGGCGTGCCGGTGGATATTTTCTCGGCACGGAAGCTGGCGGAACTGGCGAAGATGCGTCCGCGGTTCACGTGGCTGCTGAACTTCTGGAGCCCGCACGTGCTTGACGCAGCGGCGCTGAGGCTGGCGGAGCATCGGCTGAACGTGCACCCGACACTGGCGCCGCACTGCCGGGGCAACGACAACGCGGCGTGGACGATCCGGCGGGGGCTGCCGGCGGGCGTGTCGCTGATCGAGATGACCCCCGCCCCCGGAATCGATGAGGGGGATGTCTACGCTCAGCGGGAAGTGAAGTACGTGTTCCCGATGCGTGGGGCGGAGCTGCACGCGCTGCTCCAGAGGGAGATCGTCGGGTTTTTCAAGGAGCAGTGGCCGGGGATCTCCGCGGGGCGCGTGACGCCTCGGCCGCAGACGGGGCCCGTCACGACGTTCCGACGACAGGACACGGAGGCGGATCGCAAACGCGGCGGTGATGACGTGATGCCGCTGCGGGAATGGATCACCTGGGCGCTGGCCCATGACTTCTCGCCGCGGACGACGGCGGAGGTGGAGCTCAACGGCAAACGGTATGGACTGACGATCTCACTACAGCCCCTCAGGCAGGATTAGACGTTGCATGGATGTTGGAAACTACAACCTTGACCCGCAGCGCTACGAGAAGCTCCTCACGGAGCTGTACCAGGCGAACCCGCCGATCACGCTGGGTCCCGAGTATGCGCACTTCATCACGGACAACACGCTGCGGCTGTGCATCCGGCTGGCGAGGTACAAGTTCGTGGCGAGGATGCTGCGGCCGCGGGACCGGGTGCTGGAGGTGGGGTGCGGATCAGGGCTGGGCGCCGTGTTCCTGGCTCAGCACGCCAAGGAAGTGGTCGGGCTGGACGTCAAGCAGTACGAGATCGACGAGGCCAGGGCTCTGTGCCGGCGGAAGAACGTGACGTTCAGCGTGGGGGATTTCTTCGCCCTCTCCCCGGATGATCCCTTCGACGCAGTGGTGATGCTCGACGTGATCGAGCACATGCACGAGCCCCAGGGACGCGAACTGGTGCGGCAGGCGGCGCGGGTGCTTACGCCGGGAGGGATGCTCATCCTCGGGACGCCGAGCTTGTATTCGTACCCGCATCAGGGAGCGCTCAGCCAGGCGTCGCACGTCAAGTGCTATGACCAGGAGGAACTGGTGCGGCTGATGGAGGACTATTTCGGGCGCGTGCTGCCCTTCGGGATGAACGACGAGGTGCTGCACACGGGGCACCCGAAGATGACGTGGTACTACATGATGGTGGGAACAGCTCCCGCCCCCGGAAGTTGCGGCAAGCGTTCATGCTCACAAGTTGATTGAGAAACCCATGGCCCCTCCTTCAACGATGCCTGCGGTGCGATTCCTGGACCTGTCGGTGTCACAGCCGCAGCGGGCGGAGCTGTTGGCGGCGGTGGAGCGCGTGCTGGCGCATGGGAAGCTGATCATCGGGCCCGAGGTTGAGGAGTTGGAGGGGAAGCTGGCGGCGCGCGTGGGACGGCGGTTCGCGGTGGGCGTGGGGTCAGGCACGGACGCGCTGTATCTGGCGTTGCGGGCGGCGGACATCGGGCCGGGGGATGAGGTGATCACCACGAGCATGTCGTGGATCGCCACGGCCAACGCGATCGCGCTGGTGGGGGCGACGCCGGTGTTCGCTGACGTGCGAGAGGACCTGAACATCGACCCTGCCAGCGCGGCGGGGCTGATCACGAATAAGACGCGGGCGATTCTGCCGGTGCACAATCAGGGCAAGCCGTGCGCGATGGATGAGCTCGTCGAGATCTGTCGGCAGCGGAAGCTGCTGCTGATCGAGGACTGCGCTCAGGCGTTTGATGCGGAGTACAAGGGCAGGAAGGTCGGGGCGTTCGGCGATCTGGCGTGCCTGAGCATGAACCCGATGAAGGTGCTGGCGGCGCTGGGGGAGGCGGGGATGGTCTTTACGGACTCGGTCGAGTGGCGCGACAAGCTGCACGCCCTGCGCTACAACGGGACGCTCAATCGTGAGGACTGTCACTGGCCGAGCCACAACGGCCGGCTGGACACGATCCAGGCGGCGATGCTGCTGTGCCGACTTGATCAACTCGATGCGTGCCTGGCGAGACGGAGGCAGATCGCGGAGATCTACAGCCGGGGGCTGGTGGATCTGACGGGGCAATTGGAGATTCCTCGCGAGGAACAGCACCCCCCGGCGGAGCCGGGGGCTCAAACGGGCGGGACACACCGTGGATCGAGGGACGTTTATTACACCTACACGATCCGCACGGCGCGGCGGGATGAATTGATGCGGCATCTTGAGGATCACGGCATCGAGAGCCGGGTGAGGCATCCGATCCTGATGCCCTGCCACACGGCGTATCGCGATGCGGCGCGGGGGTCGTGGACGCGGGCGGAGCGATGGGTCAAGGAGATTCTGTGTCTGCCGGTCCATGAGAAGCTCACGGATGAGCAGGCGCATTATGTGGTGCGATGTGTGCGGGAGTTTTTCGATGGGGCCCGGAAGGTGAAAAGGTAGGGCACGCATCCCGCGTGCCTGTGCCTGGGAAGCACGGGTTCACCCCAAGGCACGCAGGATGCGTGCCCTACAAGAGGAGCGAGCTGGCCATGCCGCACGTTTTTACGAATGATCAGGCGTTGATCGCCGTCGGGCCGGAGTGGCTTGAGCGGCTGACGCGCGAGGCCCGGACGGCGCCGCTGGGACGAGCGCGGCTGTGTTTGCATCGATCGACGCGGGACGCGATCCAGGAGATGGTCATCGCGTTTCGGCGGGACTCGCTGGTTCGGCCGCATCGGCATCCCGAGCGGTGCGAGTCGGTGCATGTCATCCGGGGCAAGGGGGTGGTGCTGATCTTCGACGACACGGGGAAGGTGACGCGGCGGATCGACCTGGCGGCGCTGGGGCAGGCGAGACAGTGCGAGCATTGGATGTACCGATTGTGCGAGGGGCTTTGGCACACGCTGGTGCCGATGAGTGACGACCTGGTGATCCACGAGGCGTCGCAGGGGCCGTTCGAGCAGTCCGGTGGCGGGAGCTTTGCGCCGTTCGCCCCGGAAGATGGACCGGCGCTCGATGCGTTCATCGAGAGGACGTTGGCCGAGTCGTTGTCGCTTTCAGGAGAGACGGGCGGACATGGCTGAGATCAACCTGCTGAACTTCTATCCCAAGACGGACCGGCCCATCGACGAACGAGGGAAGATGATCACCGAGGAGGTGCGGGCGATCGCGCGGCAGTACGGGCGGGAGTTCTTCGACGGCGACCGGATGTACGGCTACGGCGGGTACAGGTACGACGGGCGGTGGGTGCCGATCGTCAAGCGCATCGCGGAGCACTATCGCCTGGCCGGGGACGCGGCGATCCTGGACGTCGGGTGCGCCAAGGGGTTCATGCTGCATGACTTCCGGGGGCTGATGCCCGGGGCGACGCTGGCGGGACTGGACGTCTCCGACTACGCGATCGAGCACGCGATGCCCTCGGTGCGTGACTGCCTGACGGTGGGGTGCGCCAGTGAGCTGCCCTACCCGGACAAGAGCTTTGATCTGGTGCTGTCGATCAACACGGTTCACAACCTGCCGGCCGATCGGTGCCGCAAGGCGCTGCGGGAGATCATGCGGGTGACGCGCGGGGCGGCGTTCGTGACGGTGGACGCCTGGCGGACGGAGCAGGAGCGCCAGCGGCTGCTGAAGTGGATCCTGACAGCCCACACCTATATGAGCACCGAGGCGTGGAAAACCTTCTTCGCCCAGGGCGGCTACACCGGCGACTACTACTGGTTTATCGCGTGACTGATCGCGTCTAGTCCAGACGCTCTTGAACCGAATGGCGTAAACCAGTCGCAACGATAGGGTTACCGCATGAAGACAGCGATGGAGTTGAAGCCGATGATCCCCTCGACAATTAAGGGGCGATTTAATCCTGTTAAATACTGCCCTGGCGTGGGTTAGCCACGCGTGATTTCTCTTGACACAAGGCTGGGATTCCAATAACCTTTCTAATGAAAATTCACTCTGCTCGAGGGGAAATACATCCTGATCTCGCTGTGAACTTGGGGGATTTCAAGGGTGGGTTGTGGATGGCATGACAGGGTGCCATCCCGACGGACCAGCATGATCGGTCGCGGGAAGCGTTTCGGAAGAGACGATGATGCTGTGTTGTTGTGAGGTCGGTGGGAAGAGGAATTGAAGTCAATGGCCCCGGAGGCCATGGGTGAAAAGACAAGGGGTTGATTGCCGCGTCCTGGAAGGAGCCCGGCAATCGCAGTTCACGAAGGGAATGGTGAGACGTGATTAAGAATGTATTAACGGGGTTGGCGGTTGTGGCGTTGACGGCTTGGTCCGGCACCGCCATGGCTGGCACGGTGGACGTGAAGTTCCTCGGCTGGGCCAAGGACGGCGGCGGCACCGAGCTTCAGGAACTGTTCAAGTACAAGGTCGGCTCGTCCTCGCGTGAGACGCAGGCGGGCATTTTTGAGTGGCAGCGCGTCGGAGGGACGCACGTCGGGGAGCCCACGGGGCTGTTCCAGACCGTCTGCATCGAGCTGGACCAGTACGTGGCCAGCACGACCTACGACGTGATCGCCGTGGAGGACGGCCCCAAGCCGGGGAGTCTGCTGACGGCCGGCCCGATGGGCGTGGCCAAGGCGGACATGCTCAGCAAGCTCTGGGCGGCCTACTGGGGCACGGCCCATGACAACAGCGGCAACGCCGCGGCCTTCCAGGTGGCGGTGTGGGAAATCGTCTACGACGGCGACACGGACCTGTCCAGCGGCGACTTCCGGCAAAACTACGGCGTCGGGCCCCTGCCGGCATTCGTGACCACGGCCCAGGGCTGGCTCAACTCGCTGCCTGGCCTGCTCGACGAGACCGAACTGGTGGCCCTGTCGAACCGGCGGTTCCAGGATCAGATCGTCAGCGTCGTGCCCCTGACCCCCGCGGCATGGGGTGGCTTGGCGTTGCTGGCTGGGCTGGGCATCTTCCGGCTGCGCAAGCGCCAAATGGCCTGATCGCCCGCCAATTTGCCTGAATTCTCAAGCCCCTGACGCCAGGGGCTTTTTTTGACCGGCCCAGTGTTGAAACCGATTTGTCGCCTGATTATTGCAATAAGGCTTAGGCCCTAACATGACTTGTGGTTCGCGTTTTTTTCGCTCGCCAAGGGCCATGACGCCAGGCGGATACTTGCCGATCTTGCCCAGACGGTTCAGCGAACGGGCCAGCGGATCGCCGAGCGAAACGAAAGGCGATTCGTTGGACTTCGCCTGATCCTGATGTATTTCTTGGAAAGACACGCGACAGCACCCCAGGTGGGTCCATGGCAGGAAGACGTTGCTCCCTGCCGGGCGATGCTTGTCACCTGTGGATGGGCCAGCCCGCTAACGGTGTGGTTAGCACGCCTCCGTGTGGGGGGGCAAGCGGGCGGACCAGAGCGTGTCACGATCAGAAAAGGGAGATCCAGGCATGAAGGCTTTTCGCACGCTAGTCGCGGCTCTGGTCGTGGGTGTTCTGACCGTCGGCAGCGCCCAGGCGGGCACGGTCAAGGCACACCTCGACGGGATGAACGGCAAGAGCGTCAAGATCAAGATCGGCTCGACGAGCATGACGGTGATGGCCGGCGTGTTCAACTGGACGCGCGTGGGCGGCACCGAGGCGGGGATGCCCACGGGGCATTTCCACAGTGTGTGCATCGAGCTGGACCAATACATCAGCTTCGGCGGGACGTACACCTACGACCTGATCGGCGTGACCGAGGGCCCACGTCCGGGGCTGGCGGTGCTCGGAGGGTCGATGTCCGACACCAGCGCGGAGATGCTCAAGAAGTTCTGGGCGGCCCATTACGCAGAGGCCCTGACGAGCGACGACAAGGGCGCGGCCTTCCAGATCGGCGTGTGGGACATCGTCTATGACGAGGGGCACGGCCTGTTCTCGGGCAACTTCCGTGCGAACTACACGAGCCTGGGTACCTCGCCGGTCTTCGTCCAGCTCGCCCAGACCTGGCTCAACGGGCTGGCGAACCTGACGGACATGGCGCCGCTGATGGCGATCTCGAGCCTGCGGAACCAGGACCAGCTCGTGCTCGTGCCCCTGCCGGCAGCGGCGTGGGCGGGCCTGAGCGTGCTGACGGTCCTGGCGGCGGCCCGCAAACACCGAAAGAAGGCGATGAGCCTCTGACCGCATAACCTTGCTCTCCACCTCCTTCGCCCCTGTACCTAGCGGTTAGGGGCGGTTTTTTTGCGCCGATAAGCGAGAGATGTGCTACTCCGGGGCGGCGGGGCGCCATTGCCGAGTCATCTGCTCGATCCGCTGGACGAGATCGGGCAGGCCGGCCTGCCGCGCCAGGTCGATGGCCTGACGGGCCTGGTCGAGCGCCTCGTCCGTCCGGCCGGCCCGCGCCAGGGCGTCGGCCAAGGCCAGGCGGATCGTGGGGCTGTGCGGGGCGAGCTCGGAGGCGTGGGTGAGCGAGGCGATGCCGTCCTTGAGCCGGCCGAGGGACACCTGAGTCAGACCCAGGTAACGCTGCACGTCGACGTCGTCGGGATTCAGGGCGCGGGCGTGCTCGAACGCGACGACAGCGCCGTCGGGGCCGTCGAGCTGTCGAAGGCGCAGCAGGGCGAGACCGAGCTGATAGTGGTTACGGAAGTCGTCCGGGCCCAGACGGGCGGCTTGGGCCAGGGCGTCGCGGGCAGGCTCGGGGTGGTTCAGTGCCAGATGGACCAGGCCGAGTGATCGCTGCACGTCGGCGTCGTCGGGGGCGATCTCGGCGGCGAAGCGGGCGTGGGGCAGGGCCTCCTGGGGGCGGCCGAGGTCGGTGAGCATGATGGCCAACAGGGCGTGGGTCTGGGGATTGTCCTGGCGGCGTTGTATGGTCAGCTGAAGGACGGTCACTGCCTGCTCACGCCGGCCGAGACGCCAGTGGGCGGTGGCCAGGAGGTTCTGGGCCTTGGGATCGCTCGGACGCAGGGCCAAGCCGGTGTGGAGGAAGGGCAAGGCCTCTTCAGCACGGCGCTGCTCGATCAGCTCGGAGGCGAGGTTGATCTGGGCGATCCAGGCGTCGGGGTTGCGGGCGATGGTGGTCCGCCAGAGCGTCTCGCGGTCGCGGTACATCCGTCCCTGCCGCCAGGTCAACGTTCCGAGCGTGATCAGGAGCAGGACGACAGCGGAGACGGCGAGCCAGCGTGGGGCGCGCTGGCGTGTGAGCCAGGCCAGGCCCGCGCCGGCCAGGGCGATCGGGGCGAGCATGGCCAGGTGCTGGAAGTGATCGGCGACGTAGGAGAAGCGGAAGGGATAGACGTCGACAAAGCCCAGGGCTGGGAAGAGGGCGCCGACGTAGAGCAGCGCGACGGCGGCTGGGCCGCGCCCGATGCGGCGGCGGAGCAGGATCAGGGCGGCGAGCGTTCCGAGGACGGCGGCGGGGTAGAGCCACTGCGTGATGGACGAAGGGTCGGGCGACCAGCGCGGGTAGATGAAGATCAGGTCGGCGGGCCAGAGCAGCTTGCCCAGATAGAACGCCGCGGCCCGGCCGGCGATCAGGACACGTTGGAGGAAATTCAGGTCGAAATCCTCCGGCAGCCGGACGACGCCGACGTGATGGCGTTCGAGCCAGGCGGTGACCAGGCCCATCGAGATGCCCAACACGAACCAGGGGAGCGTCGGCCAGAGGTCGCGCCAGGTGAGCCGGCCTCGCTTCCACCAGATCACCACCAGGATCGCGGCGGGGAGGGTGGCGACGGTGGTCTTGCTCAGGAGGGCGGCGATGAAGAACAGCGTGGCCCAGGCGTAGGGCCGCCAGCGACGCGGGGCGGGAGGATCGTCGGCCGGGGGATTGAAGCGCAGGTAGGCCAGGGCCGAGGCGAGGTAGAAGACGGCGGCCAGGACGTTCTTGCGCTCGGTGATCCAGGCGACGGACTCGGCGGCCACCGGGTGCAGGGCGAAGATCACCGCGGCGAGGATCGCGCCGCGGCCCAGGCCCAGACGCAGCAGCAGGCGATAGAGCAGCAGCGCGCCCAGGACGTGCAGGAGGACGTTGGTCAGGTGATAGCCCGTGGGGTGCAGGCCCCAGAGGTGGTACTCGAGCCAGAAGGTGGTGTGGACCAGGGGGTAGTACTGGGGGATGGAGGTGGGCTCGAGCCAGATGCGAGAGAGCCCCTCGGCTGAGCGGAGGGTGAGGTTGTTGGTGACGTAGGCGTCGTCGTCCCAGATGTAGCCGGCGCGCAGGGCGGGGAGGTAGGCGGGCAACGTGACGCCCAGAAGGATCAGGGCCATGAGCCAGACCTGACGGCGACTCGGGCTCGATGCGGTGGGGTCGATCAAGGCGGGGTTCCGGGGGCCGGGGATGCGTGGGGCGGCGGGCGACTCAGGCCAGGACCAGCATACTGGTGGCGCGGGTGACTTGGTCGTGGAAGGTCACGAGGTCCGCCAGCTCGGGGGCCACGGTGTCGCGGCCGACAACCTCGAGGAGGCGGCAGGTGGCTTTGTCGCGGCAGGCCTGGTCGTAGCGGGCAAGCCAGCGGTCGAAGGCGGCCTGGGCATCGGCCGTGCGGGGGTGGCGGCCGGGCGGCTTGGGCATGCCACAGCGCCAGGGCTTGGGCGTCAGGCGGGCACGGAAACATTTCTGGGCCAGGCAGAGCTGGACGAAGGCGGGGTCGGCGCCGATGGACTTCATCAGCGCCTGGGTCTGGTCGCCGCAGGGATCACACGCGCGGCCGACGCCCAGGACGCGAAAACCCGCGGCGGTCTCGTAGACTCGATACCCACCCCCGGAAACGCCACCATCCCTGGAAGCTGTTTGGAGGGTGGTCAGGATGGTCTCGAATGTGTCCAGGCGAAGCTGCTGGGCGCGG
>JADZCW010000248.1 GCA_020851395.1 Phycisphaeraceae bacterium | reverse complement strand
GCCAAGCTGGCCCGGCCGGACATGCCGGTGATCAACATCGACGGCGACGGGTCGTTCTGCATGACGGCCATGGAGATGACCACGGCGGCGCAGTACGGGATCAAGGCCAAGACCATCATCCTCAACAATGATTTCCAGGGGATGGTCAAGCAGTGGCAGGATCTGTTCTACCAGGAGCGTTACAGCCACACGGAGATGCACAACCCGAACTTCGTGGCGCTCGTGGAGGCCATGCACTGCAAGGGATTCCGTGTGACGAAGAAGGCGGACCTTCCGGGGGTGATGGCTGAGTTCCTGGCCCACGACGGTCCGGCGGTGCTCGACGCGATGGTCGAGAAGAACGAGCACGTGTACCCGATGATGCCGGCGGGCAAGACGGTCGAGGACATGGTGCTGGGGAATTTTGAGTAGTCCCTCGGGGCGCCGCGCAGCCTCAGATGCCTAAAGCCTACGATCAGTCGGGGGTGTGGGAGGGATGCTGACCATGGCGAAGAAGGGTCGACAGGTTCAGTGGTACCGCACGCCGATCGAGCCGGAGCTGCTTCGAACACTGAGCCAGCGCAGCGACGTACGGGGGCTGATGCAGGCGGTGGGGTACCTGGGGCTTTACGCAGCGACGGCGGGGCTGTCGCTTTATGGCGTGGGGCGGTGGCACCCGGCGGCGGTGGCGGGGATGGTGTTCCTGCACGGGACGGTGGCGGCGTTCATGATCAACGGGGTGCACGAGCTGGGCCATCGGACGGTGTTCCGGACGACGTGGCTCAACCGCGGGTTCGAGCGGGTGCTGGCTTTCCTGGGGTGGATCAACCATGAGATGTTCAATCTCAGCCACGCCCGGCACCACGCCTACACGCTGCACCCGCCGGACGACCTGGAGGTGGTGCTGCCGATCAGGCTGATGGCCCGACAGTTCGTGCTGCGCGGGGTGGTCAACTGGCCCTCGGCGCGGTGGGTCATGCAGCAGACGTGGGCGAAGGCCCGTGGACGGTTCGAGGGCGAATGGGAGCTAACGATCCTTCCGCCGGACAGGCCCGAGAAGCGCCGGCCCGTCGTCCGGTGGGCGAGGACTCTGCTGGCGGGGCATGGGCTGATCGTCGCGGCGTCGGTGACGCTGGCGCTAACGACGGGGTGGCGGGGCTGGTGGCTGGTCCCGGTGCTGGTGACGCTCGGGCCGTTCTACGGCAACTGGCTGTTCTGGCTGTGCAACAACACGCAGCACATCGGGCTGATGGACAACGTGCCGGACTTTCGCCTGAACTGCCGGACTTTTCTGGTCAACCCGGTGGTGGGGTTTCTCTACTGGCGGATGAACTACCACACCGAGCACCACATGTACCCGACGGTCCCCTGCTACCGGTTAGCCAAGTTGCACCGGGCGGTGCGGCACGATCTGCCGCCGTGCCCGCGAGGGATCGTGGCGTGCTGGCGGGAGATCCTGGGCATCTTGCGGAAGCAAGAGGCGGACCCGTCGTACCAGCACCGGGCACCCTTGCCTGAGAGCAGCCCGGCGCGGACGGGCGGGCTGGTACCGTCACCGGGCGGGGGTTAGGCCATCCAGGCCGCGCTGTCAGCACAGACGGAACATCTCCACGCCTGCAACAAATCATCCACCCCCGACTCCCTTGAGCCGGGGGTGTTTTTGTCCGTTGATATGAAAGTCGGTTCGTCGTGCGATCGGAACAAGTTGCCAGACTCGAGCCCGTCCAAGGGCGTGGGCGGTTCTTCGCCCCGGGGTCGCCTGCTATGCATGCTCGTCTGCTGATCGTGGTCGGAGTGAGCCTTCTGGGCTGGGGCCATGTCTTGGCAGGACCGATCACCCCCAACGAAGTCAAACCCCCCAGGGGCGTGCGGCCGGCGGCGGATCCGATGGCACCCCGGGCGGTGACGTCCAATCTCACGGATCTGTCGTGGCAGGGGTCAGGGGACGTCCATCTGGCGTCGGCCGGCGATCTTGAATGTCTTAGCCCGGTGAGCGAGATGCCGCAGATGAGTGATCCGTCGCCCTATCCGGTGATGGCGGATGGACAGGCGGGCATTGAGACCTGGGCTGCGGATCACAGCGTCGAAACCATGTCCCCCCTGCCGGTGGCGAGCGACATCGCTGCGACGGTCGAGGTCAGCCGATCGGCTGGAGTGACCGAGGTCACACATTGAGCGCCGAGGCGGGTTGGCTGGCGAGGCGGAGGTCCTGGACGTGCAGGTCGACGCCGGGGCGGCCCCTGTAGGTTGAGACCTTCGCCTCGACGGCGGCGTCGACTCGCAGGCCGGCGGCCCATTCGTCGGCGCGGTGGCCCTGATTGAATCCCACGGCCCAGCACTGCCGGCAGGCGGACTCCGCCGACGATCGCAGGAGCAGTCGCAGGTGTCTGCCCGCCGCGCCGACGCGCTGCGGGGGCTGAGCCACGCACACGTCCGGCAGGCAGAAAACCGGGGCGGGGTTGCCTCGGCCGAACGGGGCGAGGCGGGCAATCTGACTGACCGTCGCGAGGTCGAGGTCCTCGAGTCGGCAGGCCAGGTCGAGGCGGAGCGGCCGGGCCAGGGCGTCGGGGGCGAGGATCTGGTTGACGCGCTGGATCATGGCTTGTCGGAAGGCGTCGATGTTCCGGGTCATCAGGCGCAGGCCGGCGGCCATGGCGTGGCCGCCGTGCGACTCGAGGTGCTCGGTGCAGGAGGCGAGGACCTCGTGCATGGGGACGCCGTCGACGCTGCGGCATGAGCCGTGGGCCTTGCCGTTGTCGAGGCTGAGCATGACCGTGGGGCGGCTGAAGGCGTCGACGAGACGGCTGGCGACGATGCCCATGACGCCGGGGTGCCAGTTCTCCTTGCCCAGGACGATGGCGCGGCAGTCGGGCTGGTCGAAGCCGTGGTCGAGGACCATCTGGCGGGCTTCCTGGAAGACCTCCTGCTCGACCTTGCGGCGTCGGTCGTTCTCCTTGCAGAGGAACTCGGCGATGCGGAGTCCCTCGTCGGGGCCGGCCTCGGTGAGCAGCTTCAGGGCG
>JADZCW010000247.1 GCA_020851395.1 Phycisphaeraceae bacterium | reverse complement strand
GGTCGCTGCGTCGGCAGATCGGCGTGGTCAGTCAGCAGAGCGTGCTTTTCGCCGGCTCGATCGCGGACAACATCCGCTACGGCCGGCGGGAAGAGTCGATGGATCGCGTGGTGACGGCGGCGAAGCTGTCGATGGCCCACGAGTTCATCCAGGATCTGCCGCAGGGCTATGACACACGCCTCGGTGAGGATGGCGTGGGCCTCTCCGGCGGGCAGCGACAGCGGATCTGCATCGCGCGGGCGATCCTGCGTGACCCGTCGATCCTGATCCTTGACGAGGCCACCAGCCAGATCGACGCCGACTCCGAGGCCAAGATCAACCAGGCCATCCGACGCGTCCGTCAGGGCCGGACGACCTTCGTGATCGCCCACCGCCTGAGCACCGTGGTCGACGCCGACCTGATCGTGCTGATGGAGTACGGCCGGATCGCCGACATGGGCCGGCACAGCGAGCTGCTCGAGCGCTGCCGGTCCTATCGCGTGCTGACGCAGACGCAGCTGGCGCCGGTCGGGGCGTGAGCCTGTTTCATCTCCGAACTTGAATCAGTCGAGCCAAAGAGACATCTGGCCGGCGTGGGACGCGTCGACGTCGATCCAGGCGGTGCGGCGGCGCTGCTCGGCCAGGACGATCCGGGCCGCCAGGGCGGGCTCCTGGGCGAAGGTGCGGTGGATGCGCGTGGGGTGGTTGCACTGGGCGCTGCGGTGCAGCAGGACGACGCGGCGCGGCCGGCCGTCGGCGCAGCAACGGGCGATGGCCCGCACGGCGGCGAAGGCCTGGTCGTTCGAGAGGTGGCCTCGCCCGCCCATGATGCGCTGCTTGAGGAACGCCGGCCGGCCCGACGCGAGCTCGAGGTCGGGGTCGTAGTTGCTCTCGATCGCCAGCACGTCCACGCCCCCGGCCTCGCTCAGGATGTCGATCAGCTGCGGCGGGACTGTCCCGAGGTCGGTGGCGTAACCGAGGCTGGCGCCATCGGCCTCGACGCGCAGACCGACGGTGCCCTTGAGATCGTGCGGCAGGTGGATCGGCCGGGCCGTGACGCCGGGATACGGCTCGAAGGACTCGTCATCAAAAACGCACAGCAGGCCTGCGGCCGAGAGGTCCGCGGCCCCGGGGAGGGTCATGAAGTCCTGGACATGCCAGCGGTGCAGGTGGACCCTTACGCCATGCCCGAGGAGCATGGGGATGCAGCCGGGCTTGAAGTGGTCCTGGTCGAGGTGGGTCAGGCAGACGGCCGAGACATCACCGAAGCTCAGGCCGGCCTGCTCGATCCGGTGACGGAGCACGCGCGGGCCCAGGCCGAGGTCGAGCATCACGCACGCTTGACCGCGGACGCGCAGGACGCTGGCGTTGCCCCCCGAGCCGCTGGCCAGGACGCACAGGCGCATCGCGGTCGTCCGCCTGGGGGAACGTCGGGCCGGCGTCGTCGGCGCCGCGGGCAGCGAAGCGACAAGCTCCCGGTGCACCTCGGCGAAGAGGCCGGGGCCGGTGGGCCAGGCGGTCTTGCTCACGCGTCGAACGGCCATCGGCGGACCTGTCATGAAAGAGTCCACGGACAAGCGGGCGGACGAACCCTTCTAGGATAAACGCATGCAAACGCTGGGTCATCCCCTTTGGGTCGGATCGGGCAGAGGAGAAAGTCGCGCGGTATGCTGCGCCCGGGCCACGGGAATGCCCGCGGCGGTTTTTCACAGTGAACCAGCGAAGGAGCGCAAGCGATGCGGGCGACGTGGACGGTAACGGTTTTGGCGGGGCTGACGGTGACCATCCTGGCGACGGCGGGCTGCGGCCAGGCCGGGGCGCAGAATGCCTCTTCCGGAGGTGGTGTGGCGGTGGTCGACCTCGACGGCCTGGCCAAGGCGATCGGGCGCGACGTGGCCCTGCAGCAGGAGGCCCAGGCGCAGGCCGAGGCCTTGAACAAGGAAATGCGCGAGCAGGCGGAACAGCTCAACCAGCGGTACACCCCGCAGCTCCAGCAGATGGCCCAGAGCTTCGGCCCCAACCCCACGGCGGATCAGCGTCAGCAGCTCGGGACCCTCCAGCGCCAGGCCGCGGCGGAGCTGGAGAAGCTCAAGATGGAAGTCCTCGAACGGCGGGGCAAGATCCGCTCGGACATCATCGCCAAGTTCCGGGCCGAGATCCTGCCCGCAGCCCAGCAGGTGGCGGCGGCGCAGGGGCTCAAGGTGGTCCTGGTCAAGGGCGACCAGATCCTGCTGTTCGACACGGCGGTGGACATCACCTCGGCCATCGCCCAGCAGATCCGCCAATAACCCCGGCCGGACCCGGGCGTACGAACCACAGGGCCGTTCCCGCCGACGGGGACGGCCTTTTTCGTGCCCGGAGTTGTCAAGACGTCAAGCCGGAATTTCACGCTTTTCCATGGCGAACTTCCGGACCTGTAGCAGTCGCCGGGCCTGCGCCTCGGGCCCGCCGGCGAATCTTCGCCCGGCTTGCCCGCATGGTTAATCCCACACGAAGCCAGCCCGATAACACCCGAGGGCGGCGTGGATTTGGACTGTCGCACCGGCCTTGAACGATCGGGACTGAACGTTCATGGCCACCTTTGTGGGAAGTGGAACATGAGTAAGACGTGTTGGCTCGTGCTGGCGGCGGTGGTGATCAGCGGCATGATCAGCGGGTGCTCCGTCTCGCGGGAGCCGATGGTCTCGATCAACCCGAACTACTCGATCATGCGTGACACACCGGCCCTGGAGACCTGGGCGGCCCGCCCGACGCGGACCACCAACACGGCCATGGCCAGCCTGCCCGACGTTCCGTGATGCGGGACGGGTAACGAAACACTCGAGGCCCACGTTCAATGAACGTGGGCTTCTTCTTGCGCCGAGTCGGCGGGAGGGTCTGAGGGATCAGCCTAGGCGTCGGGCTGACGCTCTTCGAGCTCACGGACGCGCTGCTGGAGGTGGGCGAGCTCCTTGACGAGCTCGGGCAGGCGGACGACCTCCATGCCGACCTGCTTGGCCTGGTCGATGGGGATGGCGGGGGAGCCGCCGTAGGCCGCGTCCTCGGGCACGTCGGTGATGACGCCCGAGCGGGCGGCGATCTGGGCGCGATCGCCGACGGACAGGTGGCCGCCGACGCCGGACTGCCCGCCGATGGCCACGTAGTCGCCCAGCGTGGCCGAGCCTGCGATGCCCACGAACGACACGAGCAGGTTGTGCTTGCCCACGACGGCCCCGTGGCCGACGTCGACGAAGTCGCTGGTCTTGGTGCCGGCCCCCACGCGGGTGACGCCGACGGTGCCGCGCTGCACGGAGCAGAGGGCGCCAAGCTCGACGTCATCCTCGATCACGACCGAGCCGACCTGGGGGATCTTGTGGTGGACGCCCTTGTGGGTCGCGAAGCCGTAGCCGTCCGAGCCGATGACGGAGTTGGCGTGGATGATCACGCGGGCGCCGATGGCGCAATCGTGATAGACCTTCACGCCCGGATGCAGGACGGTGTCGGGGCCGACGCTGCTGCCCGCGCCGAGGTGGACGTGGGCGTGCAGGACGGCCCGGTCGCCGACGACAGCACCGGCGGCGACCACGGCATAGGGACCGAGATGGCAGTCCTTCCCGAGCTTGGCGGTGGGGTCGACGCAGGCCGTGGGGTGCACGCCCGGGGGTGGATCGGCGGGGAAGCCGTGCAGGGCGACGACGGCCTGGCGGAAGGCGTAGTAAGGATCGTCAGCCACGAGCAGGGTGAGGCCTTCCGGGGCGCGCTCGACGTTCTTGGGGCTGACGATGACCGCGCCGGCTTTAGTCTTCTTCATGAGCCGGGCGTACTTCTGGTTGGCGACGAAGGTGACGGCCGAGGCGTCGGCCTCCTCGATCGGGGCGCAGCGGACAAGCGATCGGTCGCCCTGGCCGACGAGCTTGGCGCCGATGCGATCGGCGAGTTCCTGAGCGGTCATGGTCATGTCAGAAGGATAACAAACCCCGGAAGGTCAGTTGGGGGACACCGGTTTAGAGTTCAACGTACTGGAGGGCGGGCTCCTGGTGAGCCTCGTGGTCGTGGCGGCTGGAAGGCAAAGCGACCTCGGCGAACGGGGCGCCCATCTGCTGACGGGTGGCCTGGGCGTCGTAACGCTGGGGGGCGGCCAGGCCGGCGGCGGCGAGCAGGTCCAGGGCGATCTGGCCCTCGGGTCGGCCGAACTCGATGGCGGGGATGGCCTGCTCGAAGGCCTGGATCAGCCCCTTGGCGTTCTCGAAGCAGCCGGCCTTCTCGGCCCAGGTCACCGAGGGAAGCAGCAGGTTAACCTTGGGCGAGAGGTCCGTCGGGAGCGTGTCGAGCAAGATCGTGAAGCGCTTGCCCAGGGCCTTGACGAAATCTTTGGTGGCCCAGGGGCTGGGGTAATTGCCGGTCAGCAGCACACCCTGAGTCTTGCTCGCCTTGTCGCTGAGCGCAGCGGTGAAGGCGTCGATGTCCAGGACGGCCTCGGGACTGCCGGCGACGAGCTCCAGCGCCCGGCGGACCCCGCGACGGTTCGGGCACTTCTCGGCGTAGGTCGTGTAGCCCCCGGGGAATGTCTTGTCTTGACCGGCCGTGGGCACGGGGCCGATGGCGAGCGTCGCCTGGGGGTCGATGGCGCGGATCGTCTTGGCCAGCAGGTAGGCTTCTTCGCTGGCAAGCATGGGGCTGGCCAGGAGGGCGAGCGAACCGGGGCCCTTCTCCTTGACGATCTTGATCAGCCCGCCGGCGGCCTCCTCCATGGCGGAGGGCCAGTCCGTGGGCGAGGGCAGGCCGAGCTGCTGCCGCATCGGGGCGGTCAGGCGTGACTCACTGTGAACGAACTTCCAGCCGTAGCGGATCTCGTCGCTGATCCACCACTTGTTGACGTCGAGGTTCGTGCGGGGCTTGAGGCGGTAGATCTTGCCCTCGTTGTGGTCGATCCAGAGGTTGTCGCCCGAAGCGGTGACGCCGTCGATCGAGGGGGTGGATTTCAAGAACCAGACGCGCTGGGTGAAGAGGAAGTCCTTGTCCAGGAGCGCGCCGACGGGGCAGACGTCCACCACGTTGCCTGAGAGTTCGTTGGCCAGGGGCTGGCCGGGGAAGATGTCGATCTGCTCGCGGTTGCCGCGGCCCTGCACGCTCAGTTCACGGGTGCCGGTGATCTCGGAGGTGAAGCGGACGCATCGCGTGCACATGATGCAGCGGTCGGAGTAGAGGTAGATGTGCTCGCCGACGTCCTTCTTGGGCTGCTTGATCTTGTCGTCGCGGAAGCGGGAGGCGGCGCGGCCGTACTTGTAGCTGTAGTCCTGGAGGTGGCACTCGCCGGCCTGGTCGCAGACGGGGCAGTCCAGGGGGTGGTTGATGAGCAGGTATTCCATCACCGCCTTCTGGTTGGCGATGGACTTGGGGCTCTTGGTGTAGACGACCATGCCGTCGGCGGCGGGCGTCTGGCAGGTGGGCATGAGCTTGGGGATCAGCTCGAGCTTGTTGTCGT
>JADZCW010000246.1 GCA_020851395.1 Phycisphaeraceae bacterium | reverse complement strand
TCAAGATCGAGGTGACCGTGCCCAACCAGTACATGGGCGACATCACCGGCGACCTCTCGGGCAAGCGCGGCCGGATCCAGGGCACGGACATGCTCGGCACGGACCTGTCGACCATCAAGGCCATCGTTCCCCTGGCCGAGGTGGCCAACTATCAGAACCAGCTCAAGAGCGTCACCGGCGGGCAGGGCTCCTACACCATGGAGTTCAGCCACTACGACCCGGTGCCGGGCAACATCCAGGCCCAGATCGTCGCGGCCTACAAGCCCAAGGCCGAGGAAGATTGAGCCCCCCGGTAGGTTGATCCCCGGCAGGGGAAGTGGCAACCGGTTGTCCAGACTTCCGGGGCGGGAGCGAGGCGACGTTCCCGTCCGAAGATGGTTAACCTATTGCCCATGAACTGGAGCTTCCTGAGCAATCCGTATTTCTATAGTTGCCTGCTGCTGGGCATGGTGGCGATGATCCCGCGCATTCAGTACATCGGACGCAAGCTCTCCGCCGGGCCGCAGGCGGACAGCATCAAGCCCAACCTCGGCGAGCGGGTGAGCCTCCTGATCCCGTCGGTGTGCGTGATCTACGGCGTGACGATGCTGGGCAACCCGCTGGCGGGGCTGGCGCTCCTGGTCGTCTACCTGTCGGTGTTCGTGACCGCGGGGCTGATGATGCGCGGTGGGGTGAAGCACTCGTGACGGCTGAAACGGGCCATGGCGGCGGGGGCGTGGAGGTCGGCCCGGGCGTTCGCCTGCCGGCCGAGGCGCTGCGGTGGAGCTTCGCCCGCAGCTCGGGACCGGGCGGGCAGAATGTCAACAAACTCGCGACCAAGGCGCGATTGAACGTGCCGGTGGTGGCGCTGGCGACGGCGATGTCGGTGCTCGCGTGTCGGCGGCTGCTGACGATCGCGGGCTGGGCTGGGGAGGAAGAGCTCGCTTTCGTCAGCCAGGAGAGCCGGTCGCAGTCGGCCAACAAGCGGGCCTGCCTGGCGAAGCTGCGGGCGATGATCGTCGAGGCGCGGAAGCCCGTGATGGTCCGGCGCGCGACGCGGCCGACGAGGGCGTCGAAGCGCCGGCGCGTCGAGGGCAAGAAGAAGAGGGCGGAGGTCAAGCGCGGGCGCGGGGCGGTGGAGACGGGGGAGTGATCCCGGCGAGCGGTGCGTGCTAGACCTGGGCGCGGACCCACGCGCCCTGGAAGAACCGCGCGGCGAAGAGGCAGCCGCGCAGGACCAGCTCGCCGCACAGGCCGAGCCAGACGCCCCGCAGGCCCAGGCCCAGGTAGAGGCCCAGGAACCACGTCAGCGGCAGGCGGATGACGTAGGTGCTGAAGTAGGTCAGCACCATCGCCGCCCGGGTGTCGCCGGCCCCGCGGAGCGTGAAGGAAAAGACCATCGCCGAGGCGAAGAAGAACTGCACGAAGCCCGTGATCCGCAGCAGCTGCGGGCTGAGCTCCAGGAGCGGGGCGGCCTCGGTGATCAGGCGGACCAGGTGCTCGGGCACGGCGATAAAGAGCAGGCCCAGGGTGGTCATGAATCCCGCGCCGATGGCCCAGCAGAGCAGCGCCGCCTGCCGGGCGCGGTGGGGATCGCCCAGGCCCAGGTATTGGCCGACGAGCGTGGCCGAGGCGATGCCCATCGCGAAGCCGGGCAAGTAGCTGACCGCTTCGATGCGGACGGCGATCAGGTGCGCCCCGAGCGCCGCGGCCGAACCGGTGGCCGAGACGATACCCAGGATCACGAAGTTGCCCGACCACAGCCCCAGCGACTCGAAGAGATTGGGCAGGCCCACGCGGATGATCCGGCGAAGCGTGTGCGCGTGCGGGCGCAGGCGGTGGACGTAGAGGCGGATGCCGCCCCACCCGCGGAAGAGGACCAGGAGGATGACCGAGACGCCGACGTACCATGCGAGCGTCGTCCCCGCGGCGATGCCCGCCACGCCGTGCCCGCCGATCGGGGCCGGGGCGTAGACGAAGGCCACGCTGGCGATGGTGTTGACGGCGTTGACCAGGAGCATGACGAAGAAGGGCGTGCGCGTGTCGCCGGCGCCGCGCAGGCACGCCGCCCCGACGAAGAGCACCGCCGAGGCGGGGGTGGCCAGGGCGATGATCCGCAGGTAGAGCGAGCTGAACTCGAGGCTCTGGCCCTTGGCGCCGGCGAGGTGGCCCAGGGCGTCAGCCCCGAGGGTGACGAAGATCAGGGAGAACAGGCCCATGCCCAGTGCGAGCAGGAGCGACTGGGCGACAGCCGCGTGGGCCAGGCCGCGATGCTTGGCCCCGATGGCGCGGGCGATCAGGGCGGTCGAGCCGACGCCGACGGCCCCGTGCAGCAGGCCGATCAGCCAGCCGACGTAACCAGCCACGCCTAGGGCGTTCGAGGCGCTCACCGCCAGCGACTCGGGCGTGAGGTGCCCGGCGAGGGTGACGTCGACGGTGCCGACCATGAAGTTGAGCAACTGCTCGAGGAACGGCCAGAGCGCCAGCGCCACGACCTGGCGCGGCAGCGACAGCCCCGCGAGTCGGCCCGACAGTTCGCGCTGCGGCGGCGGGGACGTGGCGAGCGACGCGGCGGCGGGATCAACCTGCGCCTGGCCCGAGGGTGGGGTGATCAGCGTCGACTTCTTCATGGCGGACCCGATTCACGGGAAACCCAAGAGCGAAAGGGAAGATCATACCTCTAGGCTGTCAGGCGTGGAGCCCGCCGGCATCCCGGGGGTCGATATAGTGTTGTCGGCCCTGGAGAGAGCGAAACAAGCATGACCAAGCGAGCGAGGAAGATGACCGGCACGGCGGCGAAGGCGGGATTTGTCATGCCCCCGGAGTGGGCCCCGCTCGAGCGGGTGTGGCTGAGCCGTCCGCACAACCCCGAGACGTGGCCCGGCTGCCTGGCTGAGGCCCAGGCCGAGTTCGATCACTTCGTGACCGAGTTGCGCAGGGTCGTGACCGTCACCGACATGGCCGAGCTGGGCATCCCCACCGACGATTCCTGGGCTCGCGATTACGGCCCGATCTTCGTCAAGAACGACCAGGGCGTCGTCGCCTGCCATGATTTTGCCTTCAATAATTGGGGGGGAAAGTATGGTTCGGCTGCGCAGGACGATGCCGTGGCGGGCAGGATCGCGGCGCACCTGGGGATCGGGGCATGGAAGCACGCGCAGGTGCTCGAGGGCGGGTCGATCGAGGTCAACGGGGCGGGCACGGTGATGACCAGCGAGGCGTGCCTGCTCAACCAGAACCGCAACCGGGCGTTGACGCGCGAGCAGATCGAGCGGCTGCTGCACGATGCGCTCGGGACGCGGCACGTGATCTGGTTAGGGCATGGCCTGGCGGGCGATGACACCGACGGGCATATCGACCAGCTGGCGAGGTTCGTGTCGGCGGACACGGTGGTCGCGCCGCGGGCGACGAAGGAGCACATCAACCACGCCGCGCTGGAGGCCAACTGGGCGCGGCTGGCGTCGGCGACGGACCAGGACGGCAAGGCGCTTAAGCTCGTCGCGCTGCCGATGCCGGCGACACGGTACTACGACTACCCAGCCGACAGCTTTGGGCCGGGGGGGCGGGTCGCGCTGCCGGCGTGCCACGCGAACTTCCTGATCGCCAACGGGAGCGTGTTCGTGCCGGTCTTTGATCAGGGGACGGATGACCAGGCGTTGGCGGTGATGCGTGGGGCGATGCCGGGGCACAAGGTGGTGGGGATCCCGAGCCGGCACCTGATCGTGGGGTTCGGGTCGCTGCACTGCCTGACGATGCAGCAGCCGGCGTGAGCGGCGGGGACGGATCGGATCGTGCCATCAAAAAACAAGCCGGACGGCCTTTCGGCCGCCCGGCGTTGTCAAGTGGGATTGGCGAACGCAAAATCGGTCAGCGTCGGCGGCGCAAGAGGGCCAGGGCGCCCAAGGCCAGCGTGCCGATGGCGGCGGGCTCGGGGACGCAGATGGTGTCGATGACGACCTGGTCGACCATGATGGTGCCGTCGATGCGGATCATCTCAGAGGTGGGGTTGGGGTAGATGCGGATGTTGTAGACGGTGTGCCACCAGTTGGCGCCGGCGGGCAGTGGCTCGCCGGTCGGACCGATGTCGATCTGCTGGATGAGCTCGACGTTGCCCGACGGGTTGGACGAGAGGATCGGGGTGGACAGAAAGGCCTGCTTGGCCCAGGTGATCTGGATCCAGATGTCCTTGTATTCGTTGGGCGAGGCATTGGGGATGAAGAACTCCATGGTGCCCGAGAGGGGCCAGACGCCGTCATGCCCGCCCCAGACGGGCCACCAGTTCTGGCCGGTGCCGGGGTAGACGTCGGCGTAGGGTTGGCCGTAGGGGTTGATCACCACGTCGGCGGGCAGGGTCATGGACTGATTGGTGGAGAACGCCCACTCCTGCATCGTGGTGCGTGGTCCGTTCCGCCACGGCGGCGGGTACAGATCGTCGGCGTAGGCCGGACTCACGGTGGAGAACAGGGCCACACCGATAACGGATATCGCTGCGAGGAATCGCATCAATCTCTCCCTCCTTCCTCTATGTCGAACCCGGTCAAAAAAAGCGGAACTAGGCCCTGCGACGCCGCAGAAGCACCAGGCCGCTGAGAGCTACCATGCCAAGGGTTGCTGGCTCGGGGACACAGATCGTGTCGATGACCAGCTGATCCACGTTGATGCCGCCGGTGACGACGATGGTCTCGATGTTGGGATTGGGCTCGATGTGGATGCTGTAGATCGAATGCACCCACGGCCCACCCAGTGGCGTTTCCTGCACGAGGGTGGCGAAGATCTGCTCGGGGGCGGTGGTCAGGACGAAGGGTGTGTTGCCCGGGGCCTGCGGGGCCCAGGTCAGCTGGATCCAGATGTCCTTCCAGGGCAGCGGCTGGGGGCGATTGGGGATGGTGGTCCAGATTTCGCCCGAGAGGGGCCAGACGCCCAGACGCCCGTCAAGCTCCGGCCACCAATTCTGTCCGACGCCGGGGTAGACCACCAGGTCGGGCAGGCCGTAGGGGTTGAATCCTTGGTCGGGCGCGGGTGTGGAATCGGGTGTGATGAACGTCCACTCGGCCCACGTCGTGCCGTTGAGGCCACGCCATGGCGGGGGGAACAGATCATCCGCAAAGGCGGAAGCCGGTGCTAAAAATCCTATCAGCGCAATCGTAGACGCAACGAAACAGAAATGTTTCATTTCTCTCTCTCCTCCGCAAGCATCGTCCCAGGCAGGGGGAGGCGAGTCAATAGGAAATATCAGCGAACAAACGGGAATATTTAGCAGGTGATCCGGCGTTTTTTCATGCGGATCAGGCGAAGTGGCGGGGGCGAATGACGGTAAGACGTTGACGGATCGGAAGTACCGGCTGGCGGACGGTTTCAGCCAAGGCGGGCGTTGTAGTCGTCGACGATCCGGCCGACGACGCGGATGCGCTCGATGTCGCCGGTGGAGGAGATCTCATCGGAGATGCCCAGGACGAGCTTGGGGGCGAAAAGTTCGATGAGGCGATGCGTGTAGTCCTCGAGCACGGAGAGGGGATAGGTGGTGTCGAAGAGCACGGCGGGCAGGCCGTCGATCAGGACGAGGTCGTCGCCGAGGGCGTCCTTGATCTCTTCGAGGGTGACGTCGCCCTGGGGTTTGGGCGTGATGGCTTCGATGCCGTCGAGGTCGGTCTTCCTGGCATAGGGGAGGAGAGGTTTGGTGTCGCCGTCCCAGTGGGCGTGGACGAATTTGCCGGCGGCGTGGAGCTTCGCGCAGCGGGATTGGTAGACGGGCAGGACGTATTTTTCGAAGAGATCGGGGGTGAGCGTGCCGGCGTGGATGTTGTCGCCGAAGTTGATGATGTCGATGGGGGAGTGATTGAGGAGGTCGATCAGGCGGTCGAAGGATTCCTCGCGGGCGGCGCAGTAGTCGGCGACGGCGTCGGGCCAGTCGTAGAGGGCGTAGACGGCGGCCTCGACGCCCATGGCCTCGACGTAGAGCTCCTGGATGCCGACGCGCGGGGTGTAGACGGTCGGGGCGCCGAGGTCGCCCCAGCGGGCGCGGACGGCGTCGAAGGCTTGTTGATCCCACTGCCAGGTGGTGTGGCGGGCGCGCCAGGCGGCGACGCGGAGTTCTTCTTCCGTCGTCACCTCGCGTTTGAGAGGCTTTTCGTACCAGGTCTCGGCGACGACGCGGTAGACGGCGGTCTGGCGGCCGACGGGGGTGTCGATGATCAGCTCGTAGTCGGTGTCGTTGAGGGGCTTTTTCGTCTTGACGACTTCGAGGGATTCGACCGGGACGAGGCAGCGGTTGTAGCCGTAGATGCGGGCGGAGCAGCCGAGGAGGCGGAAGATCTGCGGGTCGTCCAGGCCGGTGTAGGGAGGGGGGAGAGGCTGGCCGCGGAAGCGGCGGTCGCCGATCCAGCAGCCGATGCGGGGTTGCCAGATGATCTTTCCGCCGGAGCGGCCCAAGACGACGTCGCGGTGGAGCTGCTCGAAGGATTCAGGCATGGACGGAGGCTTTCATGGTTCCCTCCCCTTTGAATACCTCAGAATTTAACCACGGAGGGCACGGAGGACACGGAGAAGACACGGAGCGGAGGCAGAGTATTGTTGTTTGACTCTGTCTTGGCTCTCCGTGAACTCCGTGTCCTCCGTGGTGAACTGTCTTGGATCGGGCGAGTGAAATTACCCGGCGAGCTGCTTGACGAGCAGGCGCTGCTCGGGGTTGGCGTTCACCCAGGCGTCGTTGATCTTGGTCGGGTCGCCGTAGCGGTTGCCGGCGCGGTCCTTGCCGCGGGCGAGGTAGATCTGGAAGCCGGGGGCGCGGTCGCGGAATTCGGGGCGGAATCTGCTGGTGGCTGGGACATAGCGCATGGTGTAGCCGCAGCGGCGGAGGGGGCTGGTGTTGGCGTTGGAGCCGTGGATGACCTTGGCGTGATGGAAGGAGCACTCGTTGGGGGCGAGGGTGCAGTTGACGGCCTTGGATTCGTCGAATTGGCCGGGCTTGATCTGCTTGCCAAAGACGACCTTGCCCTTGTCGGAGTCGGGGGTGTTCTCGTACTGGGCGAGTGCGCCGGTGTGGGTGTCGGGGATGACCTGCATGCAGCCGTTCTCGGGCATGGAGGGGTCGACTGCGAGCCAGAGCGTCACGACGTCCATGGGGTCGAGGGCCTGCTGCCAGTAGTAGGAGTCTTCGTGCCAGGGGACGCGCTTGCCGACGCCGGGGGGCTTGCAGATGAAGTGGCTGGACCAGAGGGCGATGTCCGGGCCGATGAGGGACTCGACGAGGTCGAGGACGTCGTCGTCGAAGAGCCAATCGAAGAGCTTGGGGTCGGTGAAGTGAGGGACGTCCATGTGCTCGGGGGATTTGCCGGTGGTGCGGACGAAGTCGACGAGCTGGTGCTCGAAGTGGTCCTTGAGGGCCTTGAACTTCGGAGAGGCGAAGACGGGCTTGTGGTGCAGGAGGTAGCCGTGGTCCTTGTAGAACTGGACGTCCTTGGCGGGGAGGCGGCCGGGCATGGGGGGCTCCACGAAAAAGGGGACGATGGGGACAGGTGAGGCAGGAGTATTGGAACATGCGCCTGGCCGATGAATCTTCGCCTGAAACTGGTTAAAATTTACGCTGTACAGATATTTCAGGAGAGAGGCGTATGGCGGGCGTGGTGAAGCTCAGGCTCGGACAGTTCGTGCCGGCGGGACGGGCGTATCACGTGGCGCGATCGACATATCGCGGGGCGGATCGGTACGCCGAGCACACGCACGACTTCGCGGAGGTGTTCTGGGTCGAGCATGGGCGGGGCGTGCATCAGATCAACGGTCGTCGGCAGATGATTGAGGCGGGGACGTTGGTGGTGATCCGGCCGGCGGACGTGCACGCGTTCCGGGGGGCGAGCGAGGAAGGGTTCACGATCGTCAACGTGGCGTTCGAGGCGGGGGTGCTGACGGCGTTGGGCGAACGGTATGGGTCGCGTGAGGGGCGGTGGGCGTGGGGCGGGGAACGGGAGCCGGCGGCGTTCACGCTCAACGCGGTGGAGGTGGACCTGTTGGGGCGGTGGGCGGATGAGTTGGCGGCGACGCGGGATGAGGCGTCGAAGCTGGCGCTGGACTGGTTCCTGCTGAGCGCGCTACGGGTGACGACGCAGGGGATGTCGGCAGGCGGGTCAGCGGTGCCGGCGTCGGGGGCGGATGAGCCGGGGTGGCTCAGGCGGGCGCTGGTGCAGTTCGCGCAGGCGGAGCGGCTGGCGATGGGGCTCGATGAGTTAGTCAGGCTGTGCGATCGGTCGCCGGAGCATGTCAACCGGGTGGTGCGGCGGTGCACGGGGGGGACGGCGACGGAATTGGTCAATCGGATGCGGCTGGAGTACGCGGCGCGGCAGTTGCGGATGACGGATCGGCCGATCGTGGAGATCGCGATGGGGTGCGGGTTCGAGAACCTGGGGTACTTCTACAAACGGTTCCGCGAGCAGTATGAGGTGACGCCGCGGAAGTATCGGGTGCGGGCGCAGCAGGTGGTGCGGGCGAAGTGAGAGCGGAGAGCGTGGGAGATCAGGCGGTCGGGCGGCGGTAGCGGACGTCGGGGGCGGTGCGTTTGCCCTCGAGGAAGCGCTCGACGTGCCAGCAGGCGGCCCAGTGCTGGGGGTGGACCTCGAGCAGGGGCGGGTCCTGCTGGGAGCATTGCGGGTCGCCGTGCATCTGGGTGCAGCGGGGGTGGAAGGCGCAGCCGGTGGGGAAGGCGCTGGGGTTGGGCACGTTGCCGGCGATGGTCTGGAGGCGGTCTTTCTCCTGGCCGATGACGGGCATGGAGGCGAGCAGGCCCTGGGTGTAGGGATGGAGCGGCTGGCGGAAGACGTCGTGGACTTGGCCGTACTCGACGATCCGGCCGGCGTACATCACGGCGACGACGTCGGCGTTCTGAGCCACGACGCCCAGGTCGTGGGTGATCAAGAGGACGGCCATCTGGCGCTGGGTCTGGAGGGAGCGGAGGAGTTCGAGGATCTGAGCCTGGATGGTGACGTCGAGGGCGGTGGTCGGTTCGTCGGCGATCAGGAGTTTAGGTTGGCAGGCGAGGGCCATGGCGATCATGACGCGCTGGCACATGCCGCCGGAGAGTTGGTGGGGGTAGGCGGCGAGGCGGCCGGCGGGGTCGGCGATGCCGACGTCGAGCAGCGCCCGCTCGGCGATGAGCTGGGCCTGAGGGCGGGTGACGTTCTGGTGCAGGAGGATGGCTTCAAGGATCTGTTCGCCGACGGTGTAGACGGGGTTGAGGCTGGTCATCGGCTCCTGGAAGATCATGGCGATCTGGCTGCCGCGGATCTGGCGGAGCTGGCGCGGGGGGAGCTTGAGGAGGTCGAGGGGTTGGGGGTTGGGGATCAGGGATTGCGTGTTGGCGGACCAGAGGATTCTGCCCTGCTCGTAGCGGCCCGGCGGGGTCGGGACGAGGCGGAGGATGGACATGGCGGTGACGGACTTGCCGCAGCCGGACTCGCCGACGAGGGCGAGGGTCTGTCCGGGGTAGATCGAGAGGTCGACGCCGCGGACGGCGCGGACGCGTTTCTGTTTGTCGGGGGCGGGGAAGCTGACGGCCAGGCCCTCGATGCGCAGGAGCGGCGCGGCGTCGGGGGCGGTGGGCGCGGGAGAGGGGCGAGAGGAGTCGAGTGTGGCGGTCATGGTTAGCGGCCCGCGTCGAGTCGGCGGGTGTGCGGGTCGATGGCGTCCCGCAGGGCCTCGCCGACGAGGTTGTAGGCGAACACGGTGAGGAAGATGGCCAGGCCGGGGTAGAGGGCGATCCACCAGTAGAAGGTGCCGCCGACGCCCAGGGCCTGGTTGAGGAGTTTGCCCCAGCTGGCCTCATCGACCAGGCCGATGCCCAGGAAGCTCAGGGTGCTCTCGGCGAGGATGGCGCCGGCGACGCCGAAGGAGGCGTTGACCAGGACGGGGGTGACGCCGTTGGGGAGCATGTGCCGCCAGAGGATCGAACGCAGGGGCAGACCCAGGGCGACGGCGGCCTGGACGAAGTCGGTCTTGCGCAGGCGGAGGAACTCGGCGCGGATGAAGAGGGCATATCCGACCCAGCCGGTCAGGCCGATGATGGCCATCATGACGTAGAGGTTGACCTGGAAGAAGGCGACGAAGCAGAGCAGCAGGAGGAAGGTGGGGATGGCGCTGAAGATCTCGACGAAGCTCATGCCGACGAGGTCGACGATGCCTGAGAAGTAGCCCATCAGGCCGCCGACGAGGATGCCGATGGCGATGGCGATGCCGGTGGAGATGAAGCCGATCGACAGGGCGATGCGGCAGGCGTGGATCATGTTGGCCAGGAGGTCGGCGCCGTTGGGCGTGGTGCCCAGGGGGTGGGTCCAGGTCGGGGCGGTCAGGCGCATCTCGGGCTGGTCGCGCAGGCGGTCGTCGGGGGAGAAGGGCAGGGGGGCGTAGATGGCGCGTTCGACGCGGCCCTCGGCGGCGGCCTGGCGGTACTGCTCGTAGACGACGGTGAGGGGCGGCTGGACGAAGGAGATCGCGGCCGCGGCGACGATGATCAGCATCGTCAGCCAAGTGGTCATCAGAAAGCGGGCGGTGCGGCGGAGCAGGATCTTGAGGAGCCAGGCGAGCAGGAGCGTGACGGGCGCGGCCAGGAGGATGACGTCGGAGGACGTCAGGTGGCGGAGCATGGGGCTGGACCAGCGGCCGTCCATCTTGATGAGCAGGGGGTGGGAGTTGGCCAGCAGGGGGGCGAACAGGGCGCCGATGACCAGGAGGGCGATCCAGGCCACGCCCTGCCAGGCGGACTTGCGGCCAAGGACGTAGAGCATCGCGCCGGCGAGGAGCCCGCGCGAGGGGCGGGCCTCGGCCTGTTCGGTCGGCAACACGCCTTCCGGGGGCAGGGGGAGGGCGGCTTCACTCATAGCTGACCCTCGGATCGGCGATGGCGTAGCAGATGTCGCGGAGGAGTTCGCTGAGCAGGCTGATCAGGCCGCCGACGAGGGTGACGGCCAGGACGAGTTCGCGGTCGCGGAACTGCACAGCCTGGACGCCGAGACGGCCCATGCCGGGGATGCTGAAGATGGTCTCGACGATGATCGAGCCGACGAAGAGGGAGGGGATGATGCCGGCGGCGACGGTGATCAGAGAGAGCAGGCTGTTGCGGAAGACGTGGCGGAAGAGGATGTCGCGCTCGGGCACGCCCTTGGCGCGGGCGGTGCGGACGAAGTCGGAGGCGAGGTTGTCGAGGATCGAGCCACGGGTGAGCTTGCTGAGATAAGCGAAGCCGCCGTAGCTGAGGCAGACGATGGGCAGGACCAGGTGCCAGAGCAGGTCCAGGAGGTAACCGGGTTCGAAGCCCGTCGCGGTATAGCGAGGGAGGAAGGGCATGTCGGCAGCGGTCATGGAGCCCAGGCCGGCGGTGGGGAACCAGTGCAGGTACTGCTTGTTGGCCAGTAGACCGATGAGCATTACGCCGGCCCAGATGGCGGGGACGGACCAGAGGGCGAGGTAGACGGCGCCGGAGGAGACGTCGAACACGCCGCCCCGCCGCCAGGCGGCGTAGAGGCCCGAGAGGATGCCGATGGCGTAGACCAAGGGGAGCGAGACGACGTTGAGCAGGAGGGTGATGGGCAGGGACTCGCGGACGAGGTCGACGACAGGGCGGTGACGGGCGAGGCTCTCGCCGAGGTTGGGCCACTTGAAGCTGAAGGAGCCGTAATGGCCCTGATCGTCGACGGTCCAGCCCAGGGGGGAGATCTGGTTGAGCCAGCGGGCGTACTGGACGACGGCGGGCTGATTCAGGCCGTAGCGTTTCTCGTAGTACTCACGGATGCGGCGGGCCTCTTCGCCCTGCATGCTGCCCTCTTTGTTGAGCAGGGGACCGCCGATGCCGCCGGGGGCCATGGCCATGATGAAGAAGACGAGGAACGTCACCCCCAGGAGGGTGGGCGGCAGGAGCAGCAGGCGTCGGAGGATATAGGCGGCCATGCGGAGAGGGGTTGGGGATTGGGGATTCGGGATGACCGGGATCTACTTCCGGGGGGACCACTTGCGTTCGTCGGGGGGGACGAACCACTCGAGGTTGGGGTTCAGGCCGTTGCGGGTGAGCTGGATGTTCCTGAGCCGGCCGTCGAAGAACATCAGGGACTTGCGGCTGATCAGGAAGGTGTAGGGTTGGTCCTCGTGGAGGATCTGGTGGACCTGGTGCCACAGGGCCATGCGGGCGGGCTCATCGATGGTGGAGCGGGCGTTCTCGAGCAGGGCGTCGAGCTTGGGGTTGGTGTAGGAGATGACGTTGTCGCCGGTGCCGGCGATCTGGCTGGAGTGGTAGATCTGGTAGGGGTCGGACTCGATCTGTCCGGTCCAGGCGAGGCTGATGGCGGAGAATTGCCGCTGGTCCATGCGTTGGAGCAGGACGGACCATTCGGTGGGATTGGGCTTGAGGACGACGCCGGCCTTGGCGAAGGTGTCCTTGAGGAAGAGGACGACACGGTTGTAGGTCTCGCTGGTGGCGGGGTAGGTGAGCTCGACCTCGAAGGGTTGGCCGTCGGGGGCGTCGATGACGCCGTCGCCGTTGCGGTCTTCGTAGCCGGCCTCTTTGAGCAGGGCCTTGGCGGCTTCGGGGTCGAAGGGCCAGGGCTTGACGTCGGGGTTGGACTGGGGCGTCAGGGGGTTGAAGGGACCGGTGACGATCAGGCCGTAGCCGAGGAAGATCTCGTCGATGATGCGTTGGCGGTCGGTCAGGAGGGTCATGGCCCGGCGGACGCGGGGGTCGGCGAAGGGGGTGGGCTTGCCGTCGCGCTGCTGGTTCCAGGCGATGAAGATGAAGCCGGCCGAGGGGCTCTGGTACTCGTAGTGGTTGGTGCGGTCGAGCAGGGGCTGGTTCTTCAGGAGGGTGACGTACTGCTCGGGGGTGGCGAAGAACTCGTCGATGTCGCCGTTGGTGAAAGTGGTCAGGCGAGCGGACTCGTTCTCGATGATGCGCCAGACGAGCTTGTCGAATGGGCCGGGCTCGCCCCAGTAGCGGTCGTTGCGGACGAGCTCGATGGGTTTGCCGGGCTCAGGTCGCCAGCTGGTGGGGTCGGGCAGGCGGTAGGGGCCGGTGCCCATGAGCAGGCCGGTGGACTGGTTGAACTCGGTGGGGGAGAACTTCTTGTAGAAATGTTTGGGGAGGATGGACAGGCCGCCGGCGAACTCGAAGGCCTTGAAGTAGAGCTCCTTGAAGATGAAGACGACGCGGTAGTCGTCGAGTTTTTCGACGGCCTGGATTTTTTCGTAGTAGGAGCGGAGGCGGGGGGCCTCGACCTGGGGGTTCATGATCCAGTCGAAGGAGAAGACGACGTCGTCGGCGGTGAAGGGTTCGCCGTCGGAGAAGGTGACGCCCTTGCGGAGGTCGAACTCGATGCGCAGGCCGTCGGGGCTGATGCGCCAGCCGGTCGAGAGCACGGGTCGCCAGGCGAGGGTGTCGGGATCGCGGTCAGCCAGGGACTCGAGGACGTAGTTCTGGACGTCGGAGGAGTAGGCGTCGGTGGAGACCAGAGGGGTCAGGCGATCGGGGACGGCGCCGAAGACGCCGACGTAGTGGTCGCCCAGGGCGTAGCCGGGCATTTTCTGGGCGGCGCGGATGCGGTCGAAGGGGTCGCGAGACATGTCGTGGTCAGTGCTGGGGGCGGTGGTGGGCGTTGCGGCCGAGGAGGGCAGACTTCCGGGGGCGCCTCGCTCGAGGATGCCGCGGATGCGGGCGAGGTCGCGGGTGTGCTCCTTGAGCTGATTGTCGATGGCGGTCATGCGTTGCCACTGGCGGTCGAACTGGAACATGGCCAGGAGGACCAGGGCGATGAGGCTCAGGAGCAGGAGGCAGACGACCAGGTCTCGAAAGCCGAAGCGGCGGTCCATGGCGTGCATTCCTTTGCGTGGGGCCGGCGCCGGGTGGAAGTTGGCGTTAGGCGCGGCGTCGTGTGCTGGGGTCGAGCCGGTCGCGCAGGGCGTCGCCGACGAGGTTCAGGGACAGAAGGGTCAGGCCCAGGAGGGCGCACGGCCAGAAGATCAGCCACCACGGGCCGGGTCCGGGGGCGGAGCCGGAGCCGCCGAAGTTCAGCAGCAGGGCGGGCAGCTCGGCCACGCCGTCGGCGGCGAGGTTGCCCCAGCTCGGCAGGGGCGGCTGAACACCGATGCCCAGGAAGCTCAGGAACGACTCCTGAAGGATGGCTGTGGGCACGGTCAGCGTAGTATAGACGACGATCGGGCCGATGAGGTTCGGCAAGAGATGGCTGAAGAGGATGCGCCGCCGGCCCAGGCCGCTGGCGCGGGCGGCCTCGATGAAGGGGCGCGAGCGGAGGCTGAGGACCTGGCCGCGGATCACGCGGGCCATGGTCAGCCAGCTCACCGAGCCGATGGCGATCAGGAGCGTGGCGACGCCGGCGACGGCGGAGGCGGTGTCGATGGGCAGGACGAGGCGTGCGGCGCGTTCGAGGGCGGGGGAGAGGGCGAGATTGAGCAGGACGACCAGGAGGATGTAGGGCAGGCCGTAGAGGACGTCGACGATGCGCATGAGGACGGCGTCGGTGCGTCCGCCCGCCATAGCGGCGGTGGCGCCCCAGAGGACGCCGATGACCACGGAGATCGAGGCGGCGGCGGCGCCTAGGCCGAGGGAGATGACGCCGCCGAGGGCGCACCGCCAGAGCATGGAGCGGCCCAGGGCGTCGGCGCCGAGGGGTTCAAAAGGCTGATGCAGGCTTGGTGGGCGGCGGGGGTCGGACTGACCCTCGCCGAGGTTCTGCTGGTCGTAGCGGTGGATGGACCAGGGGAGCGTGACGAGGCAGGGCAGGGCGATCAGGAGGAGGATCACCGCGCCGATCCAGCCGGGGTTGACGCGCAGGTGTAATCGCGGGGCGTCGGTGGCGGGGCGGTGTTCGATCGTCACGGACATGGGGGCAGTATAACGGGCTGGGGAGCAGAGAGGAGAGAGTCGAGCGAGTCAGGCAAGGGTGGGGACGGCGTCAACCGCACAGGTCGTTCATGTCACTGGTCTGCCAGGTCGGAGCGACGGCAAGCGAGGTGGCGGCGGTGGCGCTCCAGGCGACCAGGGCGGTGTCAACGCCAGCGCGTCGGCCGGACTCGATGTCGAACACGGAGTCACCCACGACCAGGGCACACCCGGCAGTGGCATCCAGTTGCCTTAGGGCCTCAAGCACCGGCTCGGGTTCGGGCTTGTGGCGGGTGGTGGATTCGGCGGTGACGATCGCCTGGAAATAGCCGTCGATCCCGGTTTCCTGGAGGTAGAGCGACAGCGAGGGCCTCATGCGCGATGTCACGACGGCGCACTTCTTTGCCCGATCATTCAATCGCCGCAGGGCCTCGGCGACGCCGGGGCAGAGTTTCAGGTGATCGCGGTAGATCGCCATCTGGTGCGTCAGGTGCGTCTGGCGGTAGCGATCGAAGGTCTCGTCCTCGAGCGTGCCGAAATAGCATTCCATCTGGGTGCGCAGGGGCAACCCCACGTACCGCAGGACGGCATCGCGGCCGGGGAAGGGAAGTTGATGCCCTTGTGCGGTATTCTCGAAGCAGCGGACGATCAGCTCGGTCGTATCGAACAGGGTGCCGTCGGCGTCGAAGAGATAGAAGCCGTAGTCCTTGATGGGTTCACGGGTGGTCATGGGCGGTCTTCAGGAGACTCCGACGGCGTATGCGCGGTAGGTCAGGCGGTCAGCCGGCCATGGTACACGGTCGTGTCGTAGTGGATCTGTACCCGCCCGTGGATCTGGTGGCGGGCGAAGAGGTCGGCGAGGGCGGCGAGCATGGCGTCATGGCCGGGCTGGCCGGAGGCGGGGGTGTAGGAGGACGAACGCAGCCGGCGTTCGAGGCCGGGCAGGTCGAAATCCTGGACGTTTGGGAAGGCGGCGTGTTGGACGCGCGTGGCACCATAGAACGCGTGGATGCGGGCCTCGGAGACCTGACGGTGTTGGACGGCTGTGTAGTCGACGCTGTAGGTCCGCAGCAGTTGTTCGTAGGCTTCGAGGAAGGCTGAGCCGGCGGTGCGACGATCATTCCAGATCAGGGCGACCTGGCCGCCGGGGCGCAGGATGCGCAGCCACTCGCGGCGAGTCGGATCGAGGACGAACCAGTGAAAGGCCTGCCCGGCGGCGATCAGATTGAGGGAGTGAGTCGGCAGGGTAGTCGCCTCGGCGGTCGCCGGCACGCTGGTAAAGGCAGGACAATCGCCGAGCGTCGCCTCGGCCGCCTGGCGCATTGCCGCGTTGGGCTCAACGCCGTAGACCGTCGCGCCCCGATCGAGCAGCAGGCGGGTGAGGATGCCCGTGCCCGAGCCGATGTCGGCGACGACGGCGCCCGGGGCGAGTCCGCATGAAGCGGCGAGCAAGTCGATGGCGGCCGGCGGATAGCCTGGACGGGCGCGTGCGTAGTCATCTGCCCGGTTCGAGAAGCGTTCGGTCGGCGGGGTCGTCATGACTGTTCTCGCGCTGCGTCGGGGGGATGTGGCCAGCCTCCATTTTACAGGGCGAGCCGGCATGAACGGCAGGGGGCGAGTGGCGCAGCAAAAGACCCACGTTCGGGGGAACGCGGGTCTCTTGAGAAGCAGGAGAATCGGCGATTGATCAGCGGGCGGGCGCGGCGGTGGGGGCGTTGGACTTGGCGCTAAACCGGGCCCAGACTTGGTCGATGAAGTTGTCCTTGTTCAGGGCGAAGAGGTCGGCGGAGTGCTTGTCGGCCTGCTCGTTGGGGTGGGCGTCGCCGGCGTTGCCGCCGTACTCCTCGCGGAGGCGGTTGGGGTGTTTGGGGTCGCTGTCGGGGTAGGCCAGGACGTCGAACCAGTCGTAGACGGCGACGTTGTGGAGGTCGGGGTGGGAGAGGTTGTAGGTCTTGAGCCAGTCGGTCTTGACCCAGTTGTTGAACTGTCGGGCGCGGCGGGCGGCGTCATCGTTGGTCGCGTCCTGCGGGCCGAAGTGCAGGGGCGGGGCGGTGACGAAGATGAAGAGGGTGTCGGGG
>JADZCW010000245.1 GCA_020851395.1 Phycisphaeraceae bacterium | reverse complement strand
GGGGTCTTAATGCGGCCGAGAGGACTCGAACCTCCAAGGGATTTGACTCCCACCAGCACCTCAAGCTGGCGCGTCTGCCAATTTCGCCACGGCCGCGGCTTGCTCGGGGAAACCAGGCCGGCTCGTCACCGGCAAGCCGAAAGTATAGGGTTCGCCGGGCCTTTGTCGAGTCCGCCTGCCCCCGGGAGCTGCTCGCGTGTGACATTCACCGACAAGGCCGTTAAATTACTCGGCTCACACGACGTATTGTGTGTTCCCGCCCTCTATTTCTCCTTCCCGGCAGGTGCCTTCCATGGGCCTAAAGGTCTGCAAGTTCGGCGGAACGTCCCTGGCTGACTCCGCTCAGTTCCGCAAGGTCAGGGCCATCCTCGAGTCTGACCCCGAGCGGCGGTTCGTTGTGCCCTCCGCGCCTGGCAAGCGCACCAAGGACGACCCCAAGATCACCGACCTGCTCTACCTCTGCCAGACCCACGTGACGCAGAAAGTGCCCTTCGACGAGGTCTTCAGGCTGCTGGCGGAGCGGTATGAGCAGATCGCATGTGAGCTGGGTGTCAAGCTCGACATCCGCAAGCCGCTGGCCGAGGTCAAGAAGGCCATCGCCGACGGCGCGACGGCGGACTACGTCGCCAGCCGCGGCGAATACCTCAGCGGCCTGATCCTGGCCGACTTCCTGGGCTGGCCCTTCATCGACGCGGCCGAGGTGATCTTCTTCAGTCGTCAGGGCACGCTGGACCTGGATCGGTCGCTGGCAGCCCTGCACGCCCGGCTGGGCAAGACGCCGCAGGCGGTGGTGCCCGGGTTCTATGGCTCGACCCACGACGGCAAGGTCAAGACCTTCAGTCGCGGCGGGTCGGACATCAGCGGCGCCATCGTCGCCGCGGGCGCCAAGGCCGACGTGTACGAGAACTGGACCGACGTCTCGGGCCTGCTGATGGCCGACCCGCGCGTCGTGCCCGGGGCCAAGAGCATCGGCAAGGTCACCTATCGCGAGCTGCGCGAATTGGCCTACATGGGCGCGACGGTGCTGCACGACGAGGCGATCTTCCCCGTCCGCCGGGCCGCGATCCCCGTCAACGTTCGCAACACCAACGCCCCGGACCACTCCGGCACGCTGATCCTGCCCGAGGAGCACGTCCGCAACGACGCCACGGGCACCATCACAGGCATCGCCGGGCGCAAGGACTTCACCGTCATCGCCCTGGAAAAGGCGATGATGAACGCCGAGATCGGCTTCGGCCGCAAGCTGCTGGGCGTGCTCGAGTCGCACGGGGTGAGCTTCGAGCACTGCCCCAGCGGCATCGACACCATGAGCGTGGTGGTGGCCGACGCGGCGATCAACGGCAAGCTCGACGCCGTGCTCGACGACATCCGCCGGGAGTGCCAGCCCGACGACCTGGACGTCTACCCGCAGATGGCCCTGATCGCCACCGTGGGGCGAGGGATGGCCTACATCCCCGGCATGGCCGCGAGGGTCTTCGGCGCTCTGGCCCAGGCCGGCGTGAACATTCGCATGATCGACCAGGGTTCGAGCGAAATCAACATCATCGTCGGCGTGCAGAACTCCGACTTCGAGAAGGCGATGCGGGCGATCTACGGCGCGTTCGTCGGCTGATACCCCCCCGGAAGTATTCCTCCCTCGGCCGTTGCGCCACGTGACGATCGGCAACCCCATGGACGCCGGCACGATCAAGTTCATCGCCTTCACTTCCTGCTGCACCGCGTCGCTGGCCGGCGGGTATGTCGTCCGACGTCACCCAGCCGTGTCGGACGAGGTTTCGACGCTCTGGAGCCGGCGATTCAACTTCGTCACCGCCGTGATCCTCTTCCCCGGCGTGGGCCTGATAGCGGTCTGGAACCTGCCCATCGAGATCTCGACGGCCTGGGCGCTGCTGGTGATTCCCGTCGTCGTGGCCGTGGCGGGCTATGGCTCAATTCCCCTGTCCCGCAGGCTCGGATGCGTCAACGACCAGATGGGCGTGATGACCGTCGCCTGCGGACAAGGCAATCTGGGCTTCACCCTCGGTGGGTATCTCTGCTACAGCCTGCTGGCCCCGGCCAACATCGCCCTGGCCTACGCCGTCGCGGCGGTGTCGGTGATGCAGATCGTGGGCGTGCTGTCATTCTTCCCGCTGCTGGCCAAGTGGGACCCCGCCCCCGGAAATATCCCCACACCCGCAAGGCTCATCGCCCGCACGCTCCTGGACGTCCGCGGCCTGCTGCTTTACGGGGCGTTGACCGGCGTCCTGCTCGCGGCGTTTCACGTGCCTTACCCGACGGTCATCGACCGCCTGGGCATCAAGGACGCGCTACTCTTCGCCGGCGGGTTCACGGCCTACTTCGGCATCGGCCTGCGCCTGCGCTGGAGCGACGTCACCCGCTACCTGCCCCACCACGCGCTGGTCGCCGCCATCCGCTTCCTGGGCATCCCCCTGCTGACGTATGGCCTGATCCTGGCCATCGAGGCCCTGCTCGGCCCGCTCGATCCGGTGGCCCGCAAGGTGATGATCATCGAGTCCTTCATGCCCGCCGCCCTGATCACCGTGCTGTGGGCAAGCCTCTTTGACATGGACGTCCGCCTGGCCAACGCAGTCTGGCTGGTGAACACCGTCCTGTTCCTCGTGATCCCCATGCCGCTGCTGATCTGGTGGCTGGCGGGCTGACGCTAAAAACAGAATCCGCAAGAAACTTACGGTGGGGGCGGTAGAATGCGCTCTGTGAGCGGCGACGACCTCAACAGTTTGATGGAGTCCGCCAGCGTGGCGCTGGCCCGCATGGATTACCTCGCGGCCGAGCGGCTGTGCCTCGAGGCCCTGGCGGCCGCCCGCGACCAGCGGCTCTGGTCCGACTATGCCCGCATCCTCCTGCCCCTGCAGGAGTGCCGTCGCCAACGACGCATCATCGCGGCCGACGGCCCGATCCGTCTGGGCACGTCGGACCTCACGCCGGGCTCAGACCCCGTCGCCCCGATGCAGGGCCGATCCGCCGGCTGCATCCTCTTGACTGAGCCCTTCACCGCCGCCCATGCTCTTGCGCTGCACCGGCATGCCCTGGCACATCACCTGCACGTCGAGGTTCTGCTGGCCCGATGCGATGCGGGTTCGGCACGGTGGCAGATCGAATCCTTCCACGCCCCGAAGGTGCGCGTCGAACTCCCCGGGCCGGCGGGCCGTATGCTTGACCGTTGGCTGGACGTGACTGCCCCCGATCGCGCCCAGGCCGCGGGGTATTTCCTCGCCGCGGCCGAGGGCCTGGGCGACGCGGCGATCAGTGCCGTCAACTCGCCCCCGGGCACGCCGCAGCGACTGGCGGACCTGGAGCGATGCCTCGACGTCGTGCTCGACCACGAGATCCTGCACCAGCGCCTCTGGGACGCCGCCCACGCACTCGCCTCGCCCACCTCCGCATGACCACCACGCCCTCTATCCTCCATCCCCTGCGAAAGCTGCGGTGGCGCATCGGCTGGCGCGGCCTGCTGCTGACGGTCCTGGGCCTGCTGACCGCCGTGGCCGTGGCCGCGCTGATCTTTTACTTCCTCTGGCATGCCAGGCCCGCCTTCTGGAAACAGGCCCAGGCCCAGTACCACACCGACGACGCCCAGCAGCTTGGCCGCCAGGTCGACCAGGCTGTGCTGACCGAGCAGAAGGTCATCTCCAGCCTTTACGGCCAGCCCGGCCGGTACACGCTGACCTTCACCGACGCGGACCTCAACGCCTGGCTCGCCCATCGCCTGCACGACTGGATCGAGCACAGCTTCTCGCCCAAGCCCCCGCCGATGCTGGCGAACCTCGGCTCGGTCGTCGTGCAGATCCACGAGGATCGCCTGCTGGTCGCCCTGGCCTATACCCACAAGAAATGGGAGCAGGTCTTCACCGCCGACTTCACTATCCTGCAAAGACCCGACGGCCAGCTCATCGCCCGCGCCAACCGCATCCTCGGCGGCAGGCTCTCGATTCCTATCGGACCCGTGGCCGAGGGGCTCGAACACTTTCTCCGCGAGTATGACCTGGAGATCTGGCCCCCCCTCTCCGCGCTTCGCCACGGCACGCCCCTGGACCCTCGTTATCCACCCAACGGCTGGTACGACGGACGGCGGTGGACCATCGAGGCCATTAAGCTCATCCCTCAGAAGGTCGATCTGACATTAAACGTCGAGGACCAGCACCCCTAGACGTCCGCCTGATCTGGGGGCGTGCGGGCGTCCGGATCCCTGCATTCCCCATGGCCAGCACACCCCTACAGCCCCGGAAACGACCCCTCCTGCGGCTCTTGCTGCGGGTCGGTGCGGTGATGGTCGTCCTGCTCTTGGCCGGCGTCGGCACGCTGGCATGGCTCTGGTTCACGCCGCCCGCCTACTGGACGACCGAGCAGACCCGCCGAACCACACGAACACCCGAGCAGGCCAGGCAACGGGCCGCTGACCTCAAGAAAAACATCGCGGCCCTCTTCCGCGGCGGCGCGGGCCGACCGACGGGCGACGATACTCACCATGCTCGACTCACAAGTCTGGCCGGCAACGTCAGTGACGAGGAACTGGCCGAGCTGTGGGAGAGCCTGCCCGTGGACGAGGACGGCAACCGCTGCGTCGAAGTGCCCGTCGACGATCTGAACGACTGGCTCGAGACCTACGGCCCGCAGGAACTGCAGTCCCAGGGTGTGAGCATGCCCTCCTGGGCCTCGGAGCCCATGGTGACCATCGAGGGCGGCAAGGCCGTCGTGGCCATGCAGATCAACCATGAGTCCTATCACCAGGTCGTCAGCGCCGTGATCGACGTCCGGCTCGAATCCGAGAATCGCGTGTACCTCCGTATGACGCAGGTCCGCGGCGGCCAGGTGCCGGTCAAGGGCAAGAGCGCCGCCGACGCCGCTCAGCAGGCCCTGGATCAGGTGCCTCCTGAACGGCGCAAACAGCTCGAGGAACTGGCTCACGGCCAGACCTACGACCTGTCCGACGTGATGCGTAAAATGGGCGCCCCCGAGGGAACGCGTCTGACGAGGCTGGACCTGTCGAGCAACGGCATGACGATGGGGGTCAAGTCGCAGGGCGTGGGCCTGGGCGGGGGATAAACCCCGGAGTCGGGGCTTCATCGTCGAATATCGAGCGGGGCCGTCGCCGTCGCGGGGGGATCGCCGCGAAAAGACGTCTCGTCAGCGATCGTCAAGGCTATACTACTGCCATGCCCCCACGCATCGTTGTCGGCATCAGCGGCGCCAGCGGCGCGCTCTACGCGCAGCGATTGCTTTGCCTCCTGCTCGAGGCCGACGTGGACGTGCAACTGGTCGTTTCGCCGCTGGGCCAGCGGGTGCTGCACGATGAGCTGGGCATCGAGGGCCTGGACCTGTCCGCCCTGACCAAGCGATCGCCCGGGGCAGATGGGCGGATCACCAACCTCACGCTGCACCCCTACCGTGACGTCGGCGCATCGATCGCCAGCGGGTCATTCCTTCACGACGGAATGGTCATTATCCCCTGCTCGGTTAATTCGCTCGCCGCTGTCGCCCACGGGCGGGCGGACAACCTGCTGCACCGCGCCGCGGCGGTGGCCCTCAAGGAGCGCCGCCGGCTCATCCTTGTGCACCGTGAGACGCCATTGAGCCTGGTCGAGATCCGCAACATGCAGCAGGTCACCGAGGCCGGGGCCATTGTCTGCCCGGCCAACCCGAGCTTCTACACGCTGCCACGCTCGATCGAGCAGGTCGTGGACACCGTCGTCGCCCGCGTGCTGGATCTGCTGGGCGTGCCGCACAGCCTGTCCGTGCGCTGGGGCGAGAATCCCCTCGAAGCGCCCTCCCACGAAGACGCCTGAACCATGCCCGCGATGACGACGATCCCCCAACCGACGACCGGACAGGACCGATCCCTACTGACCTCCATGGCGGCGCTGGCCCGGGACATCAAGCTCAGCCACTCGGTCTTTGCGTTGCCCTTCGCCTTGCTGGCGACCTTCCTGGCGGCGAGCCACCGCGGTCGACTGCCGGGCGTGCTGGAGTTGACGCTGCTGGTCGTGTGCATGGTCCTGGCCCGCACGCTGGCCATGTCCGTCAATCGCTGGGCCGACGCCGGGCTCGACGCCCAGAACCCTCGCACCGCCAGGCGGGCCATCCCCGCCGGCCGACTCTCACGATCGTTCGTGCTGGGGGCGGCGGTCGTCTGTTTTGCCGGCTTCGTCCTTGCCGCGGGGGGATTCTGGCTCGTCAACGGGAATCCATGGCCGGTCGTGCTCAGCCCCCTCGTGGGTGGGTGGCTGGCGCTCTACAGCTTCACCAAGCGCTACACCTGGCTCTGCCACCTGTTTCTCGGTTCGTCGTTGGCGTTGTCGCCCATCGCGGCGACGATCGCGATCGACCCGG
>JADZCW010000244.1 GCA_020851395.1 Phycisphaeraceae bacterium | reverse complement strand
CCTGCGTCGCCGCGAACGCCGCCGCGTGCTTCGAGAAGCAGAACGTCCCCATGATCCGCAGCACCGGGTCGATCCGCCCCGCCAGGCTGTTCTGCTCCAGGCACGTCTGCGGGATCTTGTCCAGCATCACCTCGTCCACCGCGTACTTCTCGGCGATCTCCTCCACCACCCGCGCGCTGAACTCGCGCACCTGCGGGTGGTCGAAGTCCAGGAACAGCCGGTCCCGCGACCCGTAGATGTTCTCCACCGCCCACTCCGGCCGCAGCTTCGCCGTCCGACCGTTGGCGAACGTCGTCACCCACGCGCACACCTTCATCCCGTGCTTGTGCGCACCTTCTACCGTTTCGGCAAGAATGTCCCGCCCCGCGAAGTCCTGCGTCGGGATCGGCGACTCGGGCAGATCCTTGTACCGCGCCGGATCGGGCTGGTAGAAGTACAGCCCCTCCTCCATCGAGTAGATCCCCTTGTCCGGGTAGCGCGGCAGCACCAGACGGTACGGCGAATAGATCATGCAGCACAACGCCACGTTCTTGATCCCCATGTCCGCCATCCGCTTGAAAGCGTCCTGTTTTTCCACGGCGATGGAGATCGGGAACAACGGCATCCACGACACGGGTTGCGAACTCATGGGAAGGTGACCTTTCGATAAATGGGGCTGCGCCTGAGCAGCCGGAGGATCGACGTCTGTGGTCCGACGGCGGGCGTTGCGCCGGCCGTCACGCGCTCAAGGGCTCGCGTGCAAAGCCCGGTGGTTTTCCCCCGAATGGGCCGCCATCCTACCGCCCCTAGTTGCATCGCGGGCAGAATGACTATGATGCACACAGGCCCAAAACGTGCGGGAAAATCGCGATTATTTCCCACTCCGGAATATTACTAAGCGTAATCCCCTTCTGCACGTTCAGCAAGCCCGCCCGGGAAGCCGCCATCTGTTCACCCTCCCGGCCCGGATGATTCGCGTGCCTCGCCCTGCCATCCGCCCTGTCTCGACCGCTCGATCGTTTTCTGGGTGCCTCGACCACATTCGGAACCCACGCCACCATGAGAACCCCAAGAGCCACATCTCGACGCACCGAGCGCCATCAGACTTCCGAATCGAACATGCGGCCCCCAACTTCTTCGAGCGACAGCCTCAGCTTCAGCAAACTCTCCGAACGCGTCATCTTCGAGTTCCTCGTCTCACGCATGCGGGCCACCCTCTCGCAGATGGCCGACCATCTGGACATCCCCACCTCCACCCTCTCGCGCGTCCTCTCCGAGCTCGAAGACCGCCAGATGGTCGCCCGCCGCACCGAACGCAGCGGACGCCGCGGCCGACCCGAGGTCACCTTCCAGGTCCGCATCCCCTCGCGCAAGGTCGTCTGCCAGTTTGATGGCTCGCAGGTCACCGCCGCCATCTTCGACCACGAGCTCCGCTGCATCGGCCAGCAGGGCGAGGGACTGATCCGCATCGACAGCCCCGAGGACGCCGCCCGGCAGGTCGACAAGCTCCTGCGCATCCTCACCGAGAAGACCGGCGTCAGCCGCACGGACATGTCCAGCCTGGCCCTGAGCCTCAACGCCGTCTGGACCGGACGCAACACTTTCAGCTCCTCCGTCCTGCCCTGGGCCGACCAGACCGTCACCCCCATTTTCGACAAAGCGCTCGGCCTGCCCGTGGAGCTGGTCGTGCCCTTCGCCCCCCGCGCCATGGCCGAGTACCAGGCGCTCAGCGTCCCCTTCCCCGATTCGATGGCCCACCTCCTCGTCGACGACGGCGTCAGCGCCCACTGCATCGTTCGCGGCCGACCCCTGCGCGGCAGCTCCAGCCTCGCCGGCGAACTCGGCCACGTCACCATCACTCCCGACGGTCCGACCTGCGGATGCGGACGCCGCGGCTGCCTCGAGGCCTGGTGCAGCGGCCCAGCCCTGAGCCGTCAACTGATCGAACAGCTCCGCCGCGATCGCGCCGGCTCCTCCCTCGAAGTCGAACAGCTCGAAGAGTCCTCCCCCCGACGCGTCATCCAGCGCGCCTGGGAGGCTTGGCAGCAGGGCGACGAGGTCGTCAAGAACCTCATGGAGCCCACCTTCAACCGTCTGGCCTGGGCCTTGGGCGCCATCATCAACTTCATGGACCCTCAGCAGGTGACCATCGGCGGCTACGTCCTGGTCAACAAGCCCGCCTGGGTCGAACGCATCCGCGAACTCTCGACCCAGTACATCCTCCGCGGCGACAAACGCAGCATCCTCATCGAGCCCGGCCGGGCCACCCGCGAGGACGAGCTGCGCGTCATCGCCGCCTGGTCCGCCTACCCCCAGATGCTCGAGACGCGGGCCCCCAACGCCAACCCCGCCGCCGATTGACCCCCAACACAGCCCGACTCGCCCCCCTCCGTGTGGGGTGAAAAACGCCGACGCCGCTTCTGATTGTCCCCCGCATCGCTAGAGGCATGGTTTCTCCCGTCCAACATCGCTACACTGGCGCGATGGTGGTTGATTTATTTCTGATTCAGGATAAAATAAACGCGACTCGTCGACACTCCCGTGGACAACGCCGAGCCCGGTGATCCTCGATGCATTGCGGTTCCGCCCAAGTCGACATCACGCCAGCCGTTGGCGCCCCGCTCAACGGATTCATCGCCCGCTACCAACCCAGCAACGGCGTGGACATCCCCTTGGCCGCACGCGTGGCGGTCCTGCGTCACCAAGCCGTCGCCGCCGCAATCGTCAGCCTCGACACCCTGGGCCTGGCCAACGAAACCGCCGAGGACCTCGCCTCCGCCGTCGCCGCGATCATCGGCGCCCCCGCGGACCACGTCGTCATCGCCTGCTCCCACACCCACAGCGGCCCCGTCGCCGCCCCCCTGCGCGGCATCGGACCCGCCGACGTCGACTACCTCCGCAGACTCAAGTCCCAGCTCCAGGACGCCGCCCGCCGCGCCACCGCCGCCCTCGAGCACGTCGCCGTCCGCTACGTCACCGCCCCCGTCCACCTGGGCATGAACCGTCGCCAGTTCATCCCCGGCCAGGGCGTCGTCCTCGGCAGCAACCCCGACGCCCCCACCGACCGCGCCACCCGCGTCCTGCTCTTCGAGGGCGCCACGTCGAAGACCATCCTCTTCGAGCACGCCTGCCACCCCTACTGCCTCGGCCCCCAGCACCTCTTGATCAGTCCCGACTTCTGGGGCCACGCCGCCACCGAGCTCGCCACCCACAGCTTCAACTGCGTCCACCTCAACGGCTGCTCCGGCGACATCCGCCCCCTCCGCGCCTTCGAAGGCCCCGTCGCCGCCAAGGAAGAAGGCCAACGCCTCGCCCGCGGCATCCTCGCCTCGCTCCCCCACGCCAAGACCCTCGACACGCCCACGCTCACTGTCGCCTCCGAGCGCCTGGCCATCCCCTGCCAGCCCCTGCCCCCGCTGACCGAACTCCAGTCCCAGATCGACGCCGCCGACCGCACCGTCCGCGCCGAGGACCGCGTCGACCCCGTCGTCCGCCAGCGCGTCAAGACCGCCTTCTCCCTCTGGCTCGACGACCTGCGGGCCATCACCGCCCGCGGCCCGCTCCCCTCCGTCCCCGCACGCGTCACCGCGATCAAGATCGGCCCCGTCGCCGTCGTCACTCTTCCGGGCGAGATTTTCTTCGAAACATCCCAGGCCATCACCGCCCGCCTCGACACCCCGATGGCCATGACCGCCGCGTATTGTCATGCGTACGTCGGCTACGTCTGCCCCCCGCAGGTCTACGACCAGGGCGGCTACGAGCCCGACGAATCCCACCGTTTTGTAGGCTGGTGGAAGCTCAGCCTCGACGCTACCACGTTGCTCGAGCGCTCCGCCGTGGAGTGCTGGAAACATGCAGGAGGTTCCGTTCGATGAGTCAGTCCAAGCTCGCCATGCAGGGCGGCCCCAAGGCCGCGCACAAGCCCTTCCCCCACTTCCCCGAGTGGGGCCAGGAAGAACGCCAGGCCGTCCAGAAGGTCATCGACTCCGGTAAATGGTGGATGTACGCCTACGCCCCCGGCGAACTCGCCGTCGACGAGCTGCCCGACGAGCACCTCGTCAGCCAGGTCGAACTGGCCGAACGCGAGTTCTCCAAGCTCCACAAGGTCAAGCACACCCTGGCCGTCACCAACGGCTCGATGGCCCTGGACATCTGCATCCGCGCCCTGGACCTGCGGGCCGGCGACGAGGTCATCACCACCCCCTACACCTTCTTCGCCACCTCCAGCTGCATCCTCAACAACAACGCCTGGCCCGTCTACGTCGACATCGACCCCCAGACCTACAACCTCGACCCCCGGAAGATTGAAGAAGCGATCACCCCCCGCACCCGCGCCATCCTCCCCGTCCACTTCGCCGGCGAAATCGCCGACATGGACGCCATCAACGCCATCGCCCGCAAGCACAACCTTGTCGTCATCGAGGACGCCGCCCAAGCCCAGGGCGTCTGCCTCCAGGGCGACCGCTACGCCGGCTCCCTCGGCCTCGCCGGCACCTTCAGCCTCCAGGCCAGCAAGTGCCTCAACTCCGGCGAGGGCGGCCTGATCACCACCAACGACGACCATTTCGCCGAGCTTGTCTGGTCCCTCCGCCACTGCGGCCGACGACGCAAGGGCCTCTGGTACGAGCACGAGCGCGTAGGCTGGAACGCTCGCATGAACGAACTCACCGCCGCCCTGCTCCGCGCCCAGATGCGCCGCCTCCTCGAACAGAACCAGCGCCGCACCGCCAACGTCGCCTACTTCTTCAAACAACTGGCCGACCTCCCTGGCATCACGCCCATCAAGCTCAACCCCAAGGCCGCCACCCACAACCACTACCTGGTCATGATGCGTTACGACCCCGCCGCCTGGGACGGCCTGCCCCGCAAGGTCCTCGTCGACGCCCTGATCGCCGAGGGCATCCCCATCAGCACCGGCTACACCTTCAACAACTTCGACAACCCCGCCATGCACGACCCCGCGCTGTGCAGCGACGACTCCCCCCTGATGATCGGCCGCACCAAGCCCGTCAACTACCGCGACTTCGCCCGCCGCTGCCCCGTCGCCGTCCGCGCCTGCCGCGAGGAAGCCCTCTGGCTCACCCACAACCTCTTCCTCGGCGACCACTCCCACGTCGACATGATCCTCGACGCCTTCCGCAAGGTCCGCGCCAACCTCGG
>JADZCW010000243.1 GCA_020851395.1 Phycisphaeraceae bacterium | reverse complement strand
GCCGGCAGCCCGCCGAAGTCCCACTCGGCGCAGACGTAGGGCCCCGGCCGCAGGATGCAGTACATCCCCGCCTCGCCCACGAGCTTGACGAAATGCCGCAGGTCCGCGTCCCCCCGGAAGTTGAATTTCCCCGGGGCCGGCTCGTGCAGGTTCCAGAAGACATAGGTCTCGATGCAGTTGAGCCCCGCCTGCTTGGCCGCCCGGATGCGGTCGGCCCAGAGTTCGTGGGGCGTCCGGCTGTAGTGGATGGCCCCGCTGACGAGCCAGAGGCGTCGCCCGTCGAGCAGGAGGCTTTGGCCATCGAAGCTGATGGTGGGCATGTCGGCAGTCCTCGTGCTGGAAGGGGGGTGTTGCTCTGTCCACCCCCGGGCCCCCGGCCCCGGAAGCTTGGGGAGGTGTCAAAGTAGACAGTTGCGCCGCCCCCCGCAATCGCCCGGCTTATCGTCCTACGCACGGGGCGGGATGTCAGGATTGAAAAAGCCAAAAAAGTTTGTTGCCCACCGCCAAACCGCGCTATGCCCGCCAACGTAATGGGTTAAGATGGGTGACCGATGATGCGTAACTGTCTGCGCCTGGTGATCTGCCTGATGGCTTTAGCGGCAGCCGGCTGCTATGAGTCGGCCATGCACCGCCTGGACAACCGCGTCACGGAGCTGATCCAGCGGGAGCAGAACCGTCGTCTGGGCGCCGACGTCCAGAACGACCCCCAGCCCGTGCCGCCGAACGACCACGGCAAGACTTCTGCATCGAAAGACTACGCGGAGTCTTCTTCCGGCCCTTATCCGACCACGGCGCAGGACGCCCCGGCCGAGCCCCTGGCCTCGGCCACTCAGCCGACCACCGCGCCCGCCACTCAGGAGGCCGCCACCCAGCCCGCCGAGCGGATGAACCTAGAGGCTGTCCTGGCCTGCGCCATCGCCCGCGCGCCCGAGTACCGCCAGCAGAAGGAGACGCTCTTCCTCTCGGCGCTGGGCCTGCTCTCCCAGCAGCACGACTGGGGCCCGCGCTTCTTCAGCAACGTCAACACCAGCTTCCAGACCGTCCCCGAGGCCGGCGACCACGACCAGGCCCTCTCGGTCATGCAGGACGTGGGCGTCCGCCAGAAGCTGCCCTACGGCGGCGAGGTCTCCGTCCGCGCCCTGGTCAACTACGTCAACCAGCTCCGTTCCGAGGTCGGTTCGGCCCAGGAGACGCAGTCCGGGGCCGTCGAGGTCAGCCTCTCGATCCCGCTGCTGCGCGGGGCGGGCGAGTCGGCCCGTGAGCCGCTGGTCCAGGCCCGCCGCAACCTCGTTTATGCCGTCCGCGACTTCGAGCGATTCAGGCGGTCCTTCCTCGTCGACATCGCGTCGGACTATTTCGCCATCCTCGAGCAGGCCGTCTCGCTGGCCAACACCCGCCACCAGGTCGATAGCCTCAACCGCCAGGCCCGACGCTACGAGGCCCTGGCCAAGGCCGGCCGGGTCGCCTACTTCGAGGTCCAGCGGTTCCAGACCGAGGTGCTCTTCGCCCTGTCGAACCTCCAGGACCAGACCGAGCAGTACGCGGCCGCGCTGGACAGCTTCAAGCTCCGGCTGGGCATGCCCGTGACCGAGTCCATCGAGCTCGAGCCCGAGGACATCCCCGTCGAGGGCCTGAACCTCGACGCGTTGCCGCTGGTGCGGATGGCCCTGCGTTCGCGGCTGGACCTGCAGAACACCGAGGACCGCGTTGAGGACGCCCGCCGCCAGGTCCGCATCGCCCGCAACGGGATGCTGCCGGACCTGGACCTGACCTCCACCGTGAGCCTGCCGACCGACCCCTCCCGCAAGTACGGCCGGTTCGACCTCGACCCCTCGTCCGGGCAGCTGACCGCCGGGCTGAGCCTTGCCCTGCCGGTCGACCGTTTCGGCGAGCTGATCGCCCTGCGATCGGCCAACGTCAGCCTCGAGCAGGCCCAGCGCAACTTCGACCAGCAGCAGAGCCAGGTGTCCCTGGAGGTCCGCCAGGCCATCCGTCAGGTCCAGCGCGACCAGCTCAACCTTTCGCTGCAGCAGCGGAACGTCGAGCTGGCCGAGCGGCGCGAGCGGGAGGTCATCCTCAAGGCCCGCGAGCTGGGGCCGGAGGAGCTGATCTCCGCCACGGACGCTCTGCTCTCGGCCCGCAATCGTCTCGAGCAGGCTCGGCGCAGCTTCCGTCAGGACGCCCTGCGACTGCTGCTGGCGACGGAGCAGATGCGTGTCTCGTCCGAGGGCCAGTGGGTCCAGCCCGCGGCCATGTCCGACGCGACCACTCAGCCGACGACTCAGCCCGCGGAACCGCCGGCGACCGCGCCGGCGACCCTGCCGATCGCCGACGCCGTGCTCGAGCAGGGCGTCACCCTTGAGTCCGTGCCCCCCATTGATCTCCCGAGCGAGCCCAAGCCATGAACGACCAAAACCAATGGATCGCCGCCTGCGGCGCACGATGGGCCGGCCTCTCCCGCCGACGTGTCTGGACGGCGGGGGTGACGGTCGCGATTCTGGCGATCGTCGTGGTCCTGAAGTTCTCAAGCCCGACCGCCGACGTCGCCGGTCCCAGCCAGGCCGCGGCCCGGCCCTCGTCCGAGGCTGAGCCGGACGCCCCACAGCGTCCCTCGATCAACTGGGGGGAGTGGTATGACGTGCAGAATCGGTCCTTCGACGTCACGGTGGTGGCCTCGGGTGAGCTCGAGCCCAAGGACAAGGTCGAGATCAAGTGCCAGGTCGACGGCCAGACCACGATCGTCGAGCTGATCGACGAGGGCAAGGCCGTCAAGGCCGGCGACCTGCTGGCCCGCCTGGCCGACGACGACATCCGCTCCAAGATCGACCAGGAGAGCCTGCAGTTCGAGCAGGCCCAGGCCGACGACGTCTCGGCCCAGGAGAACCTGGCCATCCAGAAGAACCAGGCCCACAGCGACGAGTCCGAGGCCCGCCGCAAGCTCGAGATGGCCAAGCTCGATCTGTCCAAGTGGGAGCAGGGCACCGACCCGCAGAAGAAGCGCGAGCTCCAACTGGCGTTCGACAAGGCCACGCGCGAGCTGGCCCGCGCCAAGCGCGACGTCGAGCTCTCCCAGCAGCTCTACGGCGAGAACTTCATCAGCCTCAACGAGCTCGAGGACGACCAGATCAAGCTCATCGAGGCCGAGAACACCCTGGCCACGGCCAAGCTGGACATCGAGGTGTACGACAAGTTCACCCGCCCCAAGGAACTGCGTGACGTGCAGTCCGCCGTCGAGCTGGCCGAGTCCGCCCTGGACAACACCGTCCGCAAGAACGCCAGCGAGCTTGCCCGCAAGGAGGCTGACCTCCAGAGCAAACGCCGAACGCTCAAGATGCGCCAGGACAAGCTCGACCAACTCAACAAGCAGCTCGAGCAGACGGTCATCCGCGCCCCGCAGGATGGCCTGGTGGTCTATGGCACGTCGGTCGGGGGCAATCGCTGGGGCCGCAGCGACCCTCTGGCGGTCGGCCGGCAGGTGGGTTTTAACGAGCTGCTGTTCATGCTCCCGGACATGCGGCAGATGGTCGCGGCCGTCCAGGTCCACGAGTCGATGCTCACCCGCGTGCAGGTCGGCCAGAAGGTGCGTGTGACCATCGACGCCCGGGCCGGCCAGGTGATCGAGGGCCAGGTCACCCAGATCGGCGTCATGGCCGAGAGCAACCGCTGGTGGAACCCCGACCTGCGGGAGTACAAGGTCCGCGTCGAGCTGCCCGCAGGCGTGGACGACTCACTCAAGCCCGCCATGCGCTGCACAGCGGAGGTGCTCGTCGATCAAGTCCGGGACGTCATGGCCGTGCCGGTGCAGGCCGTCTACGCCCGCGGCAATCAGCGGATCGTCTATGTCGCCGGCGGCTCCCAGGTCGTGGCCAAGCCCGTGACCCTGGGGCGGACCAGCGACATGTTCGCCGAGATCACCGACGGCCTGGAGCTCGGGCAGCGCGCGCTGCTGCGCGAGCCGCGGCCCGGCGAGGTGGCGGACTGAGTCATCTGAATGCCGGCCCGATCACGGCACGAGCCAACGCAAAACCCACGTCGGATGACGTGGGTTTGTTTCATACATGGCGGATGCCGGGCGGGGTTCACGGGCTGGTCACGGTGAGGAACGGCGGCTGGATCACCGCCTTGACCGGCGCCAGGATCGCCAGGTCCACGCAGAACTTGACCGGCTCAACAAAACCGTGGGCGAGGTTGTTGAGCCCCAGGTCCTCGCTGCGGGAGTATCCGAGCGCGGCGATGAAGTCCCGTTCCGGCGACGCCTCGCCCCGGCCCCTGTTGCGGCGCAGGTCGAAGTTCATGTCCTGAAAGTAGATCGGGGGATGGCGGGTCAGCCCCGGCTCGGGCCCGACGGTGACGGCCGGCCAGTGCGAGCGGTCGAGGGTCGGCGTGACCTGGCCGCCCTGGAAGTTGGGGTTGGTCAGCACCTCCTGCGGGTGCGGTGGGGCGGGCTTGCGATCCGATTCGGTGGCGCGGCGGGCCGCGGGCCTGGTGGCCGGGGGCGTGGCGGGTGAGGCCGACGGTGCGATGACCGGAGCTGGGGCCGTCGCGGCCGGCTCGGTCGTGGCCATCGTTGTCGGCGCGGCGGGCGCGGTGGCTGGCACGACGGGCATATCCGCCCAGGCTCGGCCGAACCACATCACCACCGTCAGCCAGAATGTGCACCAGACAATCTTGCGTCGCATCGAGGGGCCTCGCGTGCAGGGGGAGAAGACCGTCACCCTCGTCGGCCACTATATCACCGTCCGGCGGTTCAACCAATCCCCACTTGCAGAGATGAGGGGCCGATCACGCCCGGGCGGGGCTGACCGGCCGCGAGGCCCAGTAGCTCTCGATCATGCGGGCCACGAGAAGGAACACGACCACGGCCCCGACGTTGATCAAGAAGTCGTCCCAGGACGCGAACCGGCCCGGCACGAAGCGTTGATGGAACTCGTCAAGCCCTGAGATGACGATGACCGCCAGCCCGCCGAGGAGGTATCGCCGGCCCAGACCGAACGTGGCCAACACGCCCAGGGAGCCCCAGACGGTGATGTGAGCGGTGACATGGATGATCTCGTCCGGCAGGCCGAACCAGCCCAGGTGATGCCCCCAGATGCGAGCGGTGGCCCACAGCGCCCCGGCCACGACGGCGACGACCGCCAGCAGCGTCATCCGGGCGTAGAGGGGCAGTTGGAGGCGGGGACGCTCGATCGAGAGGACCAGGGGTGTGTCAGGCATGGCATGCCAGAGGGCAACCGGGAGGCCTGCCCGGGCGGTCCTGCGCAAGTCGCTGGATGACAAGAAATTGAGGCCAATATGGCCCGGCACGGCCTGGAACGGCTGCGCCCGCATGTGGCGTGGCGGCAACATTCGGGGACGACCCCCGGCCACACCGCCGATCCGCCCCCGTCGTCAACGGACCGCCCGGGTTGATGGGCGAGTCACTGTTGATATGCTTTGCCCTTTGCTCTCTGCCGAGCGGAAAGGGATCACGGGCTCATGCAACAGGCGATCGCCAAGGCACAGGCGCTGGTCGAGGCGCACCAGTACATCCGTCGGTTCCAGGACCGGGTGGTGGTGGTGAAGATCGGCGGGTCGATCATGGATGAGCCGCAGACGCTGCGGAGCATCCTCGACGACGTGTGCTTCATGGCGGCGGTGGGCATGTACCCGGTGCTGGTCCACGGCGGGGGCAAGGCCATCAACGACGCCATGAAGCAGGCAGGCCTGGAGGCCCAGTTCGTCCAGGGCCGGCGGTACACCGACGAGCGCACGCTGGCCATCGCCGAGCACGTCCTGGTCAACCAGATCAACCAGGAAATCCTCCGCACAATCGACGAGATGGGGCAGCGAGGCATGGGGCTGCACAGCCTCGGCTCCTGCTCCGTCTTCGCCAAGCGGATGTTCCTCAATGAGCCCGTGGACGCCAAGGACCCCTCGGGGGCGCAGAAGCGGATCGACATCGGGTTTGTCGGCGAGGTGCAGTGGGTCAATGCCAACTTGCTCAAAGCCCTGACCGAGGCGCACTACATTCCCGTGGTGGCCCCGATCGCCCGCGACGGCGCCGGCGGCAAGCTCAACGTCAACGCCGACTCCGTGGCCGGCCACGTCGCCGCCGCCCTGCGGGCGGAGAAGCTCGTGCTGGTCTCGGACACGCACGGCATCCGCACCAGGGCTGACGACCCGGCCTCCCTGGCCAGCCATTTGACCAAGGGCCGGATCGACCAGCTCGTTCGTGAAGGCGTCATCACGTCCGGCATGCTCCCGAAGGTCGAGGCGGCTCTGACCGCCCTCGAGGCCGGCGTCAACAAGGCCCACATCATCGACGGACGCATCCCTCATGCCCTGCTGCTGGAGATCTACACGGACCACGGCATCGGCACGGAGATCGTCCTGGGCCCCGCTTAGGCCGACCGCGGCCAGTCAGACCCCCCCCGAAGGACGGAGGCGTAGATCATGCGTCACATGCTCTCCATTGCCGAATCATCCGCCGAAGACGTCCGCCAGGTGTTGGACCGTTCCTATGAGCTGCGCCAGGCGATGAAGGCTGGCCAACCCATCCCGCAGGTCATGGCGGGCAAGACGGCGATCCTGATCTTCGAGAAACCGAGCCTGCGCACCAAGGTCTCCTTCGAGCAGGCTGTCTTCGAGCTCGGGGGGCGGACCATCACCCTCTCGGCCGGTGAGGTGGGGCTCGGCAAGCGCGAGGCCACGCCGGACGTCGCCCGCGTGCTGGGAGGGATGGTCCACCTGATCATCGCCCGCGTCTTCGAGCACTCCAAGCTCGTGCAATTGGCTGAATACTCGGGCCTGCCCGTGGTCAACGCGCTCAGCGACTACTCGCACCCCTGCCAGGCCCTGGCGGACATCATGACCATGATGGACGAGTTCGGCCGCGACCTGGCCGGCCGGACGCTGGTCTACGTCGGCGACGGGAACAACGTCGCCCGCAGCCTCGTGGCCATCTGTGGCAAGCTGGGCATCCGGATGGTCCTCTCGAGTCCGCCGGGCTTCGAGCTCGACGCCGGGTTCCTCGAATCCACCCGGCTGCGATCGCCGGAGCTGAATGTCACACGGATCACCGACCCCAGGCAGGCCGTCAAGGAGGCCGACGCGATCTACACCGATACCTGGGTCTCGATGGGCCAGGAGGCTGAGAAAGAGCAGCGCCGCCAGGCATTCACCGGCTACCAGATCAACGACGAGCTGCTGGACGAGGCCCCGGCGCGGGCCATCGTCCTGCACTGCCTGCCGGCCTACCGCAATGTCGAGATCACCAGCGAGGTGCTCGACGGCCCGCACAGCCGCGTTTTTCCCCAGGCCCACAACCGCCTGCACGTCCAGCGCGGGCTGCTGTCGCTGATGATGGGCAAGTGAATTTCTTGTTAGAACGGGGAGATTGCCCCGCGACCGTCGCGGCGGCTATCGCATGGCGTTGACGCGCTCGACGAGCTCTCGCAGCAGCCGGTCCCACTGGTCGACGACCTCGGGCCACTCATACGCCAGCGTGTCGGCCATGGCCACCGAGTCGCCGGCCTCGATCAGGGCCTTGAATTGCCCGAGGCGGTCGATCATCGTCCGGATCACCAGCGACGCCGGCTGCTGGTCCACCCGCATCTCGTCGAGGTCCAGCCCGGTGTAGCGGACGGTGTGCACCACCGCCTCGGGCAGACGCTGCCAGACGCCCACCGCCTGGCCGATCTTGGCCAGGGCCTTGGCCGGCTCATCCTGCTGGAAGAATTCGGCCGCCTCGTGCTGATGGTCCCGCGCCGCCAGGAGCTCTGTCCGCGTCTGTTCGAGCATCTGCACGACCAGCTCCAGCGGATCGGCGGAGACCAATCTGACCATGGCGTCCGGGGACAGCTCGTGGCTGCCCTCGTCGTCGATCTCTTCCGGCCCGAGGGTCCGGCCGTTGATCTCGACCTCCACGATGATCCGCTTCCGCGGCACCAGCCGCTCGCCCGCGGCATCGAGCACATCGTGGAGCGTCCGGCCCTGGATGTCGCACGTCTGGTCGTCGAGATAGATCTGCATGCGCCCATCATAACCCAAGCCGGGGTCGAGCTCGGGGCACGCCCAGGGGTACTCATCCCGCCGTCCTGGCGTTACCATTTGCCCCATGACCTCTTGCCGCATCGTCTGCCTCGACGGATGGACGCTCAGCCCCGACGACCTGCCCTGGACGCCGTTCCAGGAGCTTGGCGAACTGGTCGTGCACGACCGCACCCCGGCGGACCAGATCGTCGAGCGCGCCGCCGGTTGTGACGCCATCCTGACCAATAAGACCCCCCTGATGGCCCCGACGCTCGCGGCCGTGGCCCAACGGAATCAAGGGCTTGGTAAGCCGAACTTTCTCCGCTACATCGGCGTCCTGGCCACGGGCTACAACATCGTCGACGTTTCGGCCGCGAAGCGGGGGGGCGCGGTCGTCACCAACGTTCCGGCCTACTCCACCGCCTCGGTGGCTCAGCACGTCTTGGCTCTGTTGCTGGAGCTGACCAGCCACGTGGGCGAGCACGGCCGGGCCGTGCGATCGGGCCAATGGGTCGCCAGCCCCGATTTCTCTTTCACCCTTAGCCCCCTGGTCGAGCTGGCGGGCAAGACGTTCGGCATTGTCGGCCTGGGCGAGATCGGGCGACAGGTGGCGAGGATCGCCCAGGCGATGGGCATGCGCGTCATCGCGGCCCAATCGTTGCGACCATCGGCATCCGACCCGACCGGTGGTGCCATCCCTCGTCTACCGCTGGACGAGGTGTTGACCCAGTCGGACGTCGTGAGCCTGCACGTCCCCCTCACGGAACAGACGCGAGGCCTGATCAACGCCGGTCGCCTGGCCAGGATGAAGCCGACAGCGTACCTCATCAACACCGGCCGGGGGTCGCTCGTGGACGAGCAGGCGCTGGCCGACGCTCTGGCCCAGGGTCGCTTGGGCGGCGCGGGCATGGATGTGCTCTCGGCGGAACCTCCGAAGCCAGACAATCCGCTGCTGACCGCTCCGCGCTGCGTGATCACGCCGCACGTCGCGTGGGCGAGCTTCGAGGCCCGTGGCCGGCTGATGCGGATGGCGGCCGAGAACTTGGCGGCTTTTCTGACCGGTCACCCCCAGAACGTCGTGAGCTAGATCGTGGACGCATCGCCCTTGCCCGCTCCAGGATGTGACTGGCTGATCGTTGCGGCCCTCGAGGCTGAGCTGCGCCCTGTCCGGCGTCGCCTGGGGAACTCGATCCATACGGCTGCGCTGGGCATCGGCGCCCGGCGGGCGGGCGAAACCATGCGACGACTTCTCGTCGAGCGCCGGCCCGGACGGGTGCTGCTGGTGGGTTTCTCAGGCTCTCTCTCGCCCGACTTGGCCGCCGGCGAGGTGGTGGGGGGGCAGTCCGTCGTCCAGGTCGACGGCCGGACGTGGCAACTCGCCGTGCCGAACTCCCAGCGTTGTGGTCAACTGCTCTGTGTGGACGAAGTGGCGAGCGACCCGGCCAAGAAATCAGAACTGGGGCGTAGGTTCAACGCCCTGGCCGTCGACATGGAGAGCGCCGCCGTCGCCGAGGTCTGTCAGAACGCTCAAATCCCTCTAACGATTCTTCGTGCCATCAGCGACGGCGTGGACGACGCCCTGCCGCCTGATCTGGCCTGCCTGGTCCACCCCGACGGCCGGACGAACCTTTTGGGGGTCATCACCTACCTGCTCCGCCATCCAAACCGTCTGCCCGCTCTGCTTGGCCTGGGCCGCGCGACCGGTCTGGCGGGTGAGCGGTTGGCTGAGGCGGCCTGGCAGGTGGTAGGGGAGTAACAGGAGTGAAATCGCCCTTGGCGCAAAAAAAACCCCGATGTTGGGGCATCGGGGTCGTGACCGAAGTGGAGGTGAGGGGAGTTGAACCCCTGACCTCTTCCATGCCATGGAAGCGCTCTCCCAACTGAGCTACACCCCCAGGGTCGTTGAGT
>JADZCW010000242.1 GCA_020851395.1 Phycisphaeraceae bacterium | reverse complement strand
GTCCGAGAGCGGCCGCACAATGGCGGGGATGACGGCCAGGCCGGCGAGTTTCGCTGCTCTCCACCGCCTTTCGCCAGCGACCAGCTCGTAGGCCGGGTGGCCGTCCTGGCCTTGCAGGGTGGTTCCGGACAGCCCCCCTGCCGTGCCCGCGGGCTTGCTCAGGGGACGAAGAATGATGGGCTGGATGAGTCCCTCAGCCCTGATCGAGGCTGCCAGACCCTCCAGAGCCGGAGTGTCGAACCGCTCGCGGGGCTGCTGGGGATTGGGTGTGATGGCCTCGATGGGCACATAGAGTACCCGTCCGGACGTGTCGTCCCCCCTATCGATGGCTGCGCCAGGGATGGCCGGGTGGGCCTGCGTCACGGGAGCCGCGACCGTTTTCACAGCCACAGACGACTCATTCACCGTCGTCCCAGCCACGGCGGATGCGGACGGCTCTTGCTCGATAACTTCCGGGGTTGTGGGCGGGATCACGGAGACGGGGTGGGCCATGAGGCTGCTAAGCCCCCTACCCAAGCGAGGCGCGCGCTTCTTGGTGCTGCTCACGGTGTGGACCTCCTTGCCCATTGGGATGTGCCTGGGGCGGATGGACGGTGAGTCTACCCCCCTTCTGTCGCATCCGCCAACCGTCGCGTTCCACGTGGAACACGCCGATTCGCTGGCTCGCTCGGGAGGACCGACACTTCATCCATGCCCACCATCCACCTCACAAATCCGACTGTTCCACGTGGAACAGCGTAAACCGTTCCGCTAGAGCGGTCATGGAGCAGATGACCATCGTTCAATACGGGTAATGAACCCGGCTCACTGCTTAAACTGAACATATGGGATTAATGCCACACAATTTCTTGCTCAGCCGGTATTCCGCCATGAAGCCTCCCGCCAAGCCAAGCCGATATCTGCTCTGGAGAGCGTCATGGCCATAAGCCCGACACCTGCCGGCCTCGATATCCACCAGCTCGAGAGTGTGCTCGAACACCTCGAAGAGGTCGAGGCGCAGCTGCAGCAGGTCCGCGACGGGCTGACCCATTCCCACCGGCTGGCCACGCTCGGCACGCTCGCGACCATCATCGCCCACGAATTCAATAACATCCTCACGCCCATCATCAGCTACGCCCAACTCGCTCTGGCGACGCCCGGCGACCATGACCTCCTGGTCAAGGCCGTTGAGAAGGCGCTCTCGGGCGCCGAAAGGGCGGCCAAGATCTCCTCGTCCGTCCTCGGATTCGCCAGCCAGGGCGACGACGTGCCCCGGGCCAACGTCGCCCAAGTCGTCCAGGACGTGCTCTCTTGCCTAGGCAGGCACCCGAGCAAGGACAACATCAACCTCACGCTCGACGTCCCCTCGCTGGAAGTGGCTCTGACGCCGTTGAACCTCCAGCAGGTGCTCTTGAACCTCGTGCTCAACGCCCGCAAGGTCATGCGCCCGCGTGGCGGCAGCCTGGAGATCCGGGCCAGGCAGATGCCGACGAATCAGGTCCTGATCGACGTGGCGGACACCGGCCCGGGCGTGCCCGAGGACATCCGCGACCGCATTTTTGAGCCCTTCGTCACGCAGCGGGTGGCCGCGGACACCGTCGGAAGCACCGTCCCGACTGACAGCCACTCGGAGGACGAGACGCGCGGCACGGGCCTGGGCCTGAGCATCTGCCGAGACATCGTCCACGCGGCGGGGGGGCGCATCTGGTTCGACACCGAGACCGGCAAGGGCACGACATTCCACATCCTGCTGCCCCCGGCCGACCCCAGCCCCGCCAAGCAACAGCCCAAAGCGGCTTGAGCCCGCGCGATGCAGGGACGATCGCGAGCACGATCCCTCGTCCCATGATGCTTAATTTTTAGCATATGACGTCGGGTCAGGGGCCGAGCGATGCCCGCCGGGGGCGGACCGCAGGAATCGGCCGACGAGGAGGGGCGGAAGGGGGGTGACAGCCCCCAGGGGGGCGTGAGGTAAACTCTCGCCATGCCGCTCCCGGAACACCCTCAGCAACAGCCCCTGGAACAGACCCCGGAACACCCCGGGGGCCAGCCCGGCCGCCTCGCCGCCGTGGCGGTGGTTGAGGTTCTTCAGCGGGCGGGGCATGTGGCGTACCTGGCGGGGGGGTGCGTGCGCGACGAGTTGCTGGGCCTGACGGCCCAGGACTGGGACGTGGCCACCGACGCCACCCCCGACCGGGTGCGGGCGCTGTTTAAGGTCAGCCGGTTTGTCGGCCAGGCGTTCGGCGTGGTGCTCGTCCGCCTCAAGCGGCACTGGATCGAGGTGGCGACCTTCCGCACCGAGGGCGTCTACCTCGACGGCCGACACCCTAGCGAGGTGGCCTTCGCCAACGCCGAGAGGGACGCCCGACGTCGCGATTTCACCATCAACGGCCTGTTCGAGGACCCCCTCGAGCCCGATCCCGCCCGGCGGATCAAGGACTGGGTGGGGGGGATGAACGATCTTCACCGACATGTGATCCGTGCCATCGGCGATCCCGAAGCGCGGTTCAGCGAGGACTACTTGCGCATGCTCCGTGCGGTGCGATTCGCCTCTCGGCTGGGGTTTCGCATCGAGGCCCGGACCCGCGGCGCGATCATCGCTCGCGCATCGTGTCTCAGCCAGATCAGTCGGGAACGGATCGGCCAGGAGGTCCAGTGGGCGTTGATCGGTCCGCGTCCGGCGCTGGCGGTCTGGTGGATCGAACGTCTAGGCCTTGCCTCTCCGGTGCTTACAGAAACTGACGCCGCTGCCGGCTTCCTCGGCCGCGGACGCCTTGCCGGCAGACTTGTGCAATATGTCGATCGCGCGAACGACGATCACCACGGTTACCCCGCGTCGCTGGTGGCTTGGCTGCTCGAACGCCATCTGTTGAGCCCGTTGCGGACTGTCTCGGCTGAACACTGCTCAGAATCGGTCCGGATCTTCGTCTCACAGCATGCCAAGGCCATCGTCGAGCGTTGGCGGGCTGCCCTGTGCCTGACCAATGTTCACACGGATGCCCTGCTTCAAGCCCTGGAGCTGCTGCCGATCATCCTCGCTTGGCCGACCCTGACGATGGCGAGGAAGAAGCACCTGCTGGCTGAGGCAAATTGGGACCATGCCTTGAACGTGTTTCGGGCACTGGGGCGATTCGGTCGAGCCAGGGCGAGCCGTCCCGCGGAGCAGGGGGCATGGAAGTGGTGGGGGGGTTGGGAGGAAATCCGACGCCAGGTCGAGCAGGAGATGCCGGGGCTTGTGGCCCAGGGTGTGGCCCCGCCGCCGCTGGTGACGGGGGATGATCTGCTGGAGGCGGGATGGTCGGCCGGGCCGGCGATGGGGCGGATTCTGCGTCAGATCTACGATGCCCAGCTTGAAGGGGTCATCAAGACCAAGGAGCAGGCCCTGGCCTGGGCAAACCAGAATAGGCCTTAACTTTGCCACCGTCCGGTGTTACAGGAGATACGACCGAAACCAGGCCCTGTGGGCTGAACCTTTGGCTGCCGTAGCCGATACAATGGTTGGCCGGTCGATCCCAGAGCAATCCGGCCAAAGCCGCCACGGGCAGGGACCGACCCCTTGCGGCTCCTGGGTTTCCTGGAGCCAAGGGCGAGGGGTTTGCGGTGGAACCACACCTGTCCTCCGAAGGCTTGTCGGGCGCAGGGAGATTCCGGGGTAGCGCGTATCCATGGAACAGTTCCTGACCCATTTCTCCTACGCGGGCATCTTGCTGGTGCTGCTGATCAGCGGGCTTGGGGTGCCGCTGCCGGAGGACCTGCCGCTGCTGATCGCCGGGGCGCTGTGCGCTCAGGGCGTGGCGTCGCTGGAGCTGATGCTGCCGCTGGTCTTCGCGGCGGTGGTGGGGGCGGACCTGATGATCTATTACCTGGGCCGGCGGTTCGGGCGACACGTGCCGAAGATGCCGATGTTCAGGCGTTTCCTTGACGAGGCTCATCTGCAGAAGGCCGACCGGGCCTTCGAGAAGCACGGCGGCAAGACGCTGCTGATCGCCCGTTTTCTGCCGGGGGTTCGCACGGCCGTGTTCTTCTCGGCCGGGGCCTGCCGGATCCCCCTCTGGAAGATGCTGGTGTTCGACGGCGGGGCTGCGATGGTCAGCGTGCCGCTCCTGGTGATGCTCGGCTACTTCTTCGGCAGCAACCTCGACACGGTGCGCGACTGGGTGCACGACTCACAGGTGGTGCTGGTCCTGGGGGTGGGGCTGCTCGTCGTGGTGTATGGGATCTATCACTGGCGCAAGCACGTGCGGGCCAAGGCGCAGACGCTGTCGCCCGTGGCCGTGCTGGGCGTCGAGGCACTTGAGAACGAGAAGGCGGCCGAGCCCGTCGAGGCGCTCAAGCGCAAGGCCGGGTAAATCACGCCGAGGCGCGCGATCGCGATTTGTTGTGCTTCTTGGTCGACTTGGCCGGTTGGTCGAGCAGGTCCAACATCACGGGCCAGGCGTCGTCGGCATAGAACCGGTGTGCGCCGTCGCCGATGACCAGCCGGCAGTTGCTCGGCGCCCCGGCCGCGCGGTAGATCGCCTTGACCTTCTTGAAGGCCGCCTGCACGCCGCGCAAAGGGAAGATCGGGTCGTGCCGGCCGGCGACAACAGCCAGGGGTCGCGGGGCGAACAGGCCCAGAACGTCGCCCATCTCCGCCTCGAGGTAGAGGCCCGGGACGTAGTTGTCCGCGCAGTGGTAGATCGACAGGATCGAGTCGACGAAGGTGCAGAACCCGCACGAGGGCATGGCCGCGCGCACGCGGTCGAGCAGGGCCGCGGCGTAGACGCTGACCATTCCGCCTCCGGAGTTGCCCATCACGCCGAGCCTGCTCATGTCCATGTCCGATCGTGTGGCGAGGTAGTCGATGGCCCGGTCGACGTCGTAGGTTCGTTCGGCCAGTAGCGTGCGGCCGAGCATCATCGCCCGCATGGCCGCGTCGTGGCAGGCGTTGTGCGGGAAACGCTGTCTCTGGAGCAGCTCAGCCCGCTCGCCGAAGGCACGTTGCTCGACGCACAGGGCCGCAACGCCGCGTCGCATGGCGCCGAGGCCGAAGTCGCGGTCGCCGGGCACGTGGATCGGCTGGGTGTTGGCCCGCAGGTCCAGGGCGATGGAGTTGTGCGAGCCGGTGGAGTGGCCCTGCATGCAGATGAAGGGGGTGTAGGGCGGTTTGGCGTTGCGGGGCAGGCAGAGGTAGGCGGGCATGTCCGAGCCTTCCTCGCAGGTCATCACCAGCTTCTGGATCGTGCCCAGCGGGTGCTCACGCTCCCAGAGGCTGCGGACACGCAGAGGCGGGCGCTTGGTGGGCATCCGGTCATACCCGGTCAGCTCGGCGACTCTGCGGCGCAGTTTTCGCCGCCAGGCAGCGATGTCGCCGCCGTCATAGGACAGGCGGGGTTTGCGCCGGCGGATGAGCTTGTGATGGACGAAGGAGGGGGAGAAATCGTCCGGCCAGGGCCTCGGTTCGTACCGCTTGATGATCCGGAGTGGTCGATTCATGTCCTTGAGGATGGTCTGCCAGGCCTGGTCTTGTTCAATGTCAGCGGCGTCGGGCACAAAGCCGAAGGACAGCAGCAGCGCGATGGCTGCTCGTCGATCGGGGTCGACTTCGGCCACGACGTGGGGGTAGCCCATTTCCTTGATGAGCTGACAGCCGGCCGAGAGCAGGGGGGCGCCGAGCTTGCGGCCCTGGTGGCTGCGCGCGACGGCCAGCCAGCGGATCGAGCCGTGCGGCTTGCCGTGATGGTTCTGATCGAACCAGCAGCCGACGCACGCGATCTCGACGCCCTGTTCGTCGCACAGAAACAGCACCCGCCTCGCCGAGGCCGCCGTGTCCGCGTCGAAGGGGTACACGCACGCCGCCGACGCGGCGGCCCCCTCCGCCTCCGCGGCTTCACAGAGCCGTTTCCAGACGACCTCGTCTCCCGGCCGAAACGCGCGCAGGGTATAGGTCGCCGGCAGGCCGACGGTCCGGACGGAGAACATGTCCTCCCGCGACATCCGCAACGAGGCGGATGTGGCACTCGATCCCATGGCACACCGACCTTTCTCCCGCCTCGCGGGTGAATAAGCGTCTCATTGTCCGTTATGATCAGGACGCGTACAAGCTCAGCGGATCAGCAGTTGCGGCGAATCCGACCCTTGCGGGGGTTGCGTCCGGCTGAGCGTGCGCTAAGCTCATCGGCATGTCCAAACACGCCCAGCAAGCGCTCAGTGACGCCTACGAGCGGGTGACCGAACGCATCGGCCGGGCCGCGGAGCGCGCCGGCCGCAAGCCCTGGGACGTCACGCTCGTGGCCGTGACCAAGTCCGCCACACCCGAGCAGGTGCGCTGGCTGGCTGAGCTCGGCCAGCGCGACCTTGCGGAGAACCGCACGCAGGCCCTGATCGAGCGCGCCCGGTGGATAACGGAGCAGGGCTACCCGCTCGACGACGCGCCGTTGACCGGCGGGACGGGGCCGACGGGCATGTTCGTCGTCGGGGGGGGGCTGGCCTGCGGGGTGCGATGGCACATGATCGGGCGACTGCAGCGCAACAAGGTGCGCTCGCTTCTCGGCGTGCCGCAACTGGTCCACAGCGTCGACAGCCTGCGCCTGGCCGAGTGCCTCAGCGACGAGGCACAGAAGCTCTGGGGCGAGGGCGCCGAGCAGGGCCCAGCCGAACATCGCCGCCGGCAGGACGTGCTGATGCAGGTCAACGTCAGCGGCGAGGCGAGCAAGGCCGGCGTGCCCGCGCCCGAGGCGATGGCGCTGTCCGAGCGGATCGCCGAGATGCCGGCCCTTCGGCTGCGGGGGCTGATGACGATGGCGCCCTACAGCGATGATCCGGAGGATGCCCGGCCGGTCTTCGCCCGAGCGGCGGAGCTGTTCGAGGCCATTCGAGCCCGCCTGGCGGGCATGGGCGACGGTGAGCCGTCCGCCCCCGCGGAGCCCGAGCGATTGCTCAACTTCCCGGGCCCCGGCGGGGGCACGTTCCGTCTGCCGGCCGAGGCGACCACGCCGCGCCGGCTGGGGTTCGACCTGTTGTCGATGGGGATGAGCGGCGACTTCGAGGTGGCCATCGAGGAGGGGGCCAACGTCGTCCGGATCGGCACGGCGCTGTTCACGGATCAGGACTGAGAGACAAACGGGCGATCGGCCCTGACCAACGCGACGTCGCGGTCGGCGCCGAGAATTGTTGCATGGGTAGGGGGGGTCAGGGCTTGCCGGTCAGCGCCTGGTCCACCTGAGCCTTCAGGGCAATGACGACGTTCTGGGGGACGCCGCTCTTGCCGGCCTCTTCGAGCCACTGCCGATGCTCGGGCCGGGCATGGCCCGCCCGCAGCGCGGCCTGGACGCACAGCACGCGGGCGATCACGGGCTCGTCCATCTTGGCCGTGCGATCGGCCAGGGTATTGGCCGCGTCGTCCCGATCGGCCGCCAGCAGTCCGGCGTAAAGAAAAGCCAGTCGCTGGTAGAACTTCTGAAGGACGTCGCGGCGGATCTCCTCGACCTGGCCAGGGGCGGCCGACTTGAGTTGCTCGTCCAGGTCGTTCTTGAGCTCGGCCTGACGTTCAGCGACCACGGCCAGGGGATCGGGGTACAGCCGGCCGAGCTCCGCCCAGCGGTTCGCAAAGGCCATCGCCAACTCGACCCAGGGCAGCATCTCCTTGAGCTGCTCGGGCGACGCGTCGGCCGCGTGCTTCTTGTGCCAGGCGAGGATGAGATCATCGTTCCCGAGCACCGCGGTCAGCAAGGCCCATCGGTTCAGCGTCGCGGGATCGGCCGTGGGGGCTTCGGTCTGGGCGGTCAGTTCGTCACGGAGCTTGGTGAAAGCCCCGACGTTCTGGGGGTGCGACTCGACCACCATCTGCGTGAGCATCGGCAGGGGGGTCATGCGCAGGTCGGTCCCAGGTTCGACGTTGCGCCAGAGCCAGATCAATTCGCTGACGCCCTGGTCAATCTGCCGATGATCGAGCAGGGCCTGGGCGTAGCTGATGCGGGCGGAGATGTCGATCGGGCCCGGGCCGTCGATGCCGGCCCGTTCGCGCAGGCGTGTGAGCATCGTCTTGCCCTGGCCGATGCCCTCGAGCCATTCGAGCATGGCCTGGGGCGACAGGTAGCCCGCCGCCCGGTCGATCTCCTGGCCGTTCTTGAAGATCACCAGCGTGGGGAACATCTCCACGCCCAGCTCGTCGGCCGGCTGCGGCGTCAGGTCGCTCATGATCTGGATCGCCAGGCCGTGGGCCTTGATCCATGAGACAACCCCGGGGTCCACCCACGTGGTCTGGTCCATGATCTTGCAGGGCGCGCACCAGGTGGCGCCGACGTCGACGATCAGGTACTGATCGGGCTTGACCGCGGCCCTGGCGGCGGCCAGGTCCAGGTCGGCGAAGACCGCCGGCCGGGCCCAGCAAGTCGAGGCGGCGAGCAGGGTCATCAGCGTCAGCGCGGTCAGCGCCACCGCACGGCGGGAAGAGAGTTTCATGATCAACCTCACAAACCGATACAGGAAAGCAGGCGGCCCCGGCCCACGCGCCGGCGCCCTGTCGACAAGCATAGACAGGCTACGTCAGACATTCCCGTGACGCCAATTGTCTTCATTCGGGCATGAATAGGTCGTCTGACGGGTATCGGAGGCCTGCGGGTCATGTGCCCCCGGCCGGGGCCTGCCCAGCCGGGCATGGTCCGCCGCGCTCCGAGCGGCAAGTCCAGGTTCAATCAGTCGATCCGGTCGATGGCCAGGTTGTGCGCCTCGTGATAGCGCCGGCCGAGGTTGTGCCAGTCGAAGTGTTCGCTGAATGACTCGACGTTGTTCCGCAGGGCAATCCGCTCGCGGCGGTTGAGCTGGGTGAACTTGAACATGCGGTCGGCCATCTCGTCGGCCGCCTGGTAGAAGTCGGCGTACCGCCGGTGCACCACGTAGAGCCCTTTCTCCTCGTGATCGGGCAGGAGCTGGATCAGGTACGACCCGAAGCCCGACAGGTCGCTGGTGATCGCCGGCACGCCCAGGGCGATCGACTCCAACGGCGTGTAACCCCACGGCTCGTAGTAGGAGGGGAACACGCCGAGGTGACAGCCGCGGACGAAGTGGTCGTATTCCATGCCCAGCAGTGGGCTGGTCGTGGTGATGAAGTCCGGGTGGTAGACGATCTTGACCCGGTCGTCGGGGTGATTCCACAGCCGGCAGGTGCGCAGCTGATTGAGCACCTCGTCGTGCTGGTCGTCG
>JADZCW010000241.1 GCA_020851395.1 Phycisphaeraceae bacterium | reverse complement strand
CCGCTCTGGTCCAGCGACCCGCTGTTCTTGACCTCGATCCGCCCCGTCTTGAGCAACCCACCCTCGATCTGATACGCACCCCGTGATGTATTCAGTGGGGTGGCATCGATCGGCCCAATCAGCACGGGCGCCCCCTCCACGACGCTCGGCGACACACCCTGGGTGTAGTACGTCGGAGGCAGCAGGATCCCGCCCACAGGCTTGCCCGGCAGCTCCTTCGGCCGATCCCATGTGAACATCGGCAACATCCCCCCGCCGATCGTCAGGCTCCCCGCCACCTCGTGCGTCCCACCCGTCTGCTTCATCACCGCGTAGCCCGTCGACCCGATCGTGCTCCACTGCGTCGACACCCGCCCACCCGTCAGGTCATACCGTCCCCTCGGCGTCGGAAGCAGGGGCTCAGCTACCGTCAACTCCGTGCTCTGATTCGTGGCCGGAAAAATCGTCACAAAATCCGGCGTCGGCTCCCCATTCACCAAGAGCCCTCCCGACAATTCAATCACGCCGCCATCCTGCTCAATCCGCACCCGATTGTTCGCGTCGCCACGCACGCCCGCCAGAATCCGGTCCGCCCGCAGTATCCCCCCCGACACGCGCAGCCCCGCCTGCTGGCCCATGAAGATCCCGCTAAACTGCCCATCAATCGTCAGCGACCCGCCCGTCAGCGACAGGTTCCACTGACCCGCCGTCTCCCCAAGCAATTCCACCCGCCCCGCCTTCGCTTCCCCCCCGCTGATCACCGCCTCCCCGCCGTTGCTGATCGTCGCGTACGTCCCCGGCCTCGGCACGCCCCCGCCCTGCCAGTTCGCAGGATCAAACCAGTCCCCGCTCTGCCCCGGCGTCCCAATCCATTCTGTCGACAGGATCACCGTCCCCCGCGCCGTGCCCACACCTAAACCCATCCCCAACGCCAACACGCCGACCGCCCAACGCTGCATCGTTGATCGCATCGTCTGATCCTCCGGCTTGCGGGGTGTAGAGACGCCGATCGACCGGGGCGTACAGCCCGGGCCGACCTATTCAATTACTGGCATGGAGCCACAGCCAATTTAACCAAGGCGCACTGATATGCAAGCGCTTTTTTACAACCCGGTGATCAACAAAAAAAAAGACCTGCCCTGCTAAGGGCATTCCCCTACGCCGCCACCGCCGCCGGCTCCCCCTCCCCCGCCTCCACGCCTCTGCCCTCCCGCGGCCGCAGCCGGTCAAAGTAGATGTAGAACACCGGCGTCACATACAGCGTCAAAAACTGCGAAAAAACCAGCCCCCCCACCACCGCCAAACCCAGCGGCCGACGCGACTCCGCCCCCGCGCCGAACCCCAACGCGATCGGCAGCGTCCCCATCAGCGCCGCCAGCGTCGTCATCATGATCGGCCGAAATCTCACCAAGCACGCCTCATAAATCGCCTCTTCCGCTGCTTTCCCCTGCCGCTGCGCCTCGATCGCGAAGTCCACCATCATGATCCCGTTCTTCTTCACCAGCCCGATCAGCATCACCACCCCCACGAACGCGTACACGTCCAATTCCGCCCCGAATAACGCCAGCGTCACCAGCGCCCCGAACCCCGCGAAGGGCAGCGCCGTCAGGATCGTCAGCGGGTGGATGAAGCTCTCGTACAAGATCCCCAGGATGATGTAGATCACCACGATCGCCAGCACCAGCAGCCACGCCAAACTCCGCAGCGACTCCTGGAACACCTCCGCCGCCCCGCTGAACCGCGTCGTGATCGACGCCGGCAGCTCCCGCGCCGCCAGCTCGTCGATCGCCGATACCGCCTGCCCCAGCGCGTAACCCGGCGCCAGGTTGAACGACACCGTCACCGCCGGCAGCTGCCCCGAGTGATTCACCGACAGCGGCCCCACATTCCGCGTCACCGTCGCCAGCGTGCTCAGCGCCACGAGCTTCCCCGTGCTCGCCCGCACGTACAGCAGCCCCAGCGACGCCGGGTCCGCCTGGAATTCGTCGAGCAATTCCAGCACCACGTTGTACTCATTGTTCGGCGCGTAGATCGTCGTCACCTGCCTCGCCCCGAACGAGCTGTACAACGCCTGCTCGACCTCCTCCACGCTCACCCCCAGCGCCGCCGCCTTGTCCCGGTCCACCTCCACGTGCAACTGCGGGTTGCTCAGCTGAAGGTCCGTCGTCACGTCCTGCAACTCCGCCAGCCCGCTCATCGAGTCCGCCAGCCTCAGCGCCGCGGCGTACAGCGCATCCGTGTCCGGGCTCTGCAGCGTGTACTGATACTGGCTCTTGCTCGCCTGCCCCCCAAGCCGGATCGGCGGCGGGTTCTGAAGGTACACCCGCATCCCCGGCACCTGCGCCAGCTTCGGCCGCAGCGCCTGGATCACCTCGTCCGCCGACAGCTCACGCTGATCGCGCGGCTTGAGTCGCACCAGCATCCGCCCCGCGTTCCCCCCGCTGACCCCACGCGCCCCGCAGCTCGACATGAACACGTCCACGTTCGGGTCGTCCCGCACGATCGCCGCCACCGCCTGCTGATACCGCATCATCGCCGGGAACGACGTACCCTGCGCCGCCTCCGTGCTGATGCTGATCTGGTCGATGTCCTCGCTGGGCAAAAACCCCTTGGGCACCGCCACGAACAACCACCCCGTCCCCGCCAGCACCGCCGCCGAGAACCCCACCATCGCCCGACGATGACCCAGCGACCACCGCAGCCCCACCTCGTACGCCCCCAGCATCCACTCAAACACCTTCTCGCTCAGCGCATAAACATGCCCATGCTTCTTCGTCCCATGCCCCTTCAAAAATCGGCTCGCCAGCATCGGCGTCAGGCTCAGCGACACGAACCCCGAAATCAGGATCGCCGCCGCGATCGTCACCGCGAACTCGTGCAGCAGCCTCCCCAGCACGCCCCCCATGAACAGGAACGGGATGAACACCGCCGCCAGCGACAGCGTCATCGACACGATCGTGAAGCTGATCTCCCGCGACCCCTCCAGCGATGCCGCCCGCAGCGGCTTGCCCATCTCCTGATGCCGCACGATGTTCTCGAGCATCACGATCGCGTCGTCGATCACGAACCCCACCGACAAAATCAACGCCATCAGCGACAAATTGTTCGCGCTGAACCCCAGCAGGTACATCACCGCGAACGCCCCGATCAGCGAGATCGGGATCGCCAGGCTCGGGATCGTCGTCGCCCGCAGGCTCCTCAAGAACGCGAAGATCACCCCCACCACCAGCACCAGCGACAGCATCAGCGTCAGCTCGATCTCATGGATCGACGCCCGGATCGATTGCGACCGGTCGATCAGCTGGTGAAGCGATACCGCCCCCGGAAGTAAAGCATTAAAGGTCGGCAGGAGATCCTTGACCGCGTCGACCACCGCGATCGTGTTCGCCCCCGGCTGACGCTGCACCGCCAGCACGATCGCCCGCTGATCCACGAACCACGCCGCGACCTTGTTGTTCTCCACGCTGTCGACCACCCGCCCGAGCTGCTCCAACCTCACCGGCTGCCCGTCCCGATACGCCACGATCAGCGGCCGATACGCCGCGGCGTCCGAGAGCTGGCCCGACGTCTCGAGCGTCAGCGACTGATCCGGACCGTCGATCTGCCCCACCGGCAGGTTCACGTTCGACCGCCGCAACGCCGCCGTCACCTCATTGAGCCCGATGTCCCGCGTCGCCAGGAGCCGCGGGTCGAGTTGCACCCGCACCGCGTACTTCTGCGACCCGTACACCTGCACCTGCGCCACCCCGCTGACCATCGAGATCTGCTGCGCCAACAGCGTCTGCGCGTACTCGTCGAGCATGTACAAGGGCAGCGTCGGCGACGTCAGCGACAACAGCAGCACCGGCGCGTCAGCCGGATTGACCTTGCTGTACGACGGCGGCGTCGTCATGTCCGCCGGCAGACGCCGCTGCGCCCGCGAGATCGCCGCCGAAACGTCCTGCGCCGCCGCGTCGATGTCCCGGTCCAGCGTGAACTGCAAAGTGATCTGCGAGCTGCCCTGCACGCTCGCCGACGTCATCGAGTCCAGCCCCGCGATCGCCGAGAACTCCCGCTCCAGCGGCAACGCCACCGTCGACGCCATCGTCTCCGGGCTCGCCCCCGCCAGGTTGGCCGACACCTGCACCGTCGGATAATCCACCGTCGGCAGGTCGCTCACCGGCAACTGCATGTACGCCAGCGACCCGAAGCACAGCACCCCGAGCATCAAGAGCGTCGTCGTCACCGGCCGGCGGATGAACAGCTCCGCGAAATTCATGGCCGCGAGTCCTCTTGATGTTCCGCCCCCGCCGCCGCGCCCTTGACCGCCACCCTCGCCCCGTCGACCAGCCGCAACTGCCCATCCGTCACGATCGTCGCCCCCGCCTCGAGCCCCTCGTCAATCACCACCGTCGCCCCGTCCCGATATCCCGGTTCAACCTTCACCGCCCGGGCCGTCTGATCCGCCCCCACCACGTACACGATCGTCCCCTCCTGGCTCGTCAGGAGCGCCGCCCCCGGCGTCGTCACCACCCCCCGCAGCACCGTCAGCTCCACGCTCACGTTGACGAACTGCCCCGGCCAGAGCGTCATCCCCTCATTTTCAAAGCTCGCTTTGAGCCGGATCATCCCCGTCGAAGGATCCACTTGATTGTCGATAAACGTCGTCTGCCCCACCAGCGCCGTCTCCCCATCCCCCGGCAGCGTCACCCGCACCGTCAGCGGCCCCTGGGCCATGAACTTCCTCACCCGCGCCAGCTCGCTCTCCGGCAGCGAGAACGCCACGTCGATCGGCCGCACCTGGTTGATCACCACAAGCTCCGTCTCATCCGCCTTGACCACGTTCCCCACGTCCACCAGCTTGTCGCCGATCCGCCCCGCGATCGGGCTCCGCAACGTGCAGTAGTCCAGCTCCAGCTTCGCCTGCTCGATCGCCGCCTGATTCGCCGCCACCGCCGCCTCGAGCGCCTCAGCCGCGTACCGCTTCTGATCCACCTCGTAAGGCACCGCCGCCCCCTGCTGCGCCAGCTCCTCGACCCGCTTGGCATCCGTCCTCGCATTGGCCGCCATCGCCTGATTCTGCGCCATCGCCGCCTGCGCCTGGTGCAGCGCCGCCTGATACGGCCGAGCGTCGATGCTCACCAGCAGGTCCCCCGCCGCCACCCCCTGCCCAGGCTGAAAATGAATCGCCGTGATCACCCCCCCCACCTGCGGCTTAAGCGTCACCGACGCCCGCGGCCGGACCGACCCGATCGCCGTCAGCCGCACCGGCACGTCCTGCCTCAACGCCACCGCCACCGTCACCGGCGCCGCCGGCGCAGCGGCCGGCCCGCTCCCAGCCTGCGAAGACCGATCGCACCCCGCCAGCAGCATCAAGCCGACGACCACGACAACGCCAGACCATCTCTTCATGAGCAACCTCAACCCCCCTCAAAAAGCCCGGCCGCTCCCGGGGCCGGGGATGCAGGTTCCGCCAATTCTACCCCCCGCACCCTCGCGGGCGCTCTTCCCCCGCCAAATAAAGAGGCCCACGTTCACCGAACGTGGACCTCGACTATCTATTGCCCTGGAAAGACCGACCCAGCCTACGCCCGCAGGTTCTTGATCGCCGCCATCATCGGCTCCGAGAGCAGGTCGTAGCAGAAGTACGCCACGCTTGGCGCCCCGCCGCGCAGCGCCGCCGACACCAGCGACTGCATCGCCTCCGGCCGCGACGCGCCATAGGCCTTGACGTGCGTGCAGACCTGCACCTTCGACCCCGCCATCGCGTTCACCGCCCGCCGCGTGTCATACTCCACCGTGTCCGGCCCCCAGTGGATCACGCAGTGGATCATGTCCAGCGCGCTCTGCCGATACGCCGCGTAGCTCTGCGCCGCCAGCCACGGCCGCGGGCTCGACGAGTCATGACCGATCTTCGTCGGTGGCACGAACGCCGTCGACAGCTTCACCCCCTTGCGCTTGCCGTCGATCCGCTTGCGCACCTCGGCGATGTACTGCCGGATCGACTCAATGCGGACCTCGAGCATCTTCGCGATCCACGGATGATCGAACATCAAGAGCGGCACCTCGTTGTCCCCCGTCAGGTCGTCGGCGATGTTCGCCGTGATGTGCGGCGGGATCGCCAGCGACTCGGTCGCCAGCTTCTTGGCCTTGGCGTGGATCTCCTTCAGGTCCACCCCCTGCGTCGCCGCGAACGCCGCCGCGTGCTTCGAGAAGCAGAACGTCCCCATGATCCGCAGCACCGGGTCGATCCGCCCCGCCAGGCTGTTCTGCTCCAGGCACGTCTGCGGGATCTTGT
>JADZCW010000240.1 GCA_020851395.1 Phycisphaeraceae bacterium | reverse complement strand
GGGTCTCGCGCTTGGTGACGGCCTGGGTGGGTAAGCACTGCATGGCCAGGACGTAGAAGACCAGGAGGCTGAGGCAGGTGGCGGTGGTGAAGACGGGGGAGCCGTCGGAGCGGGTGGCCTGACGGAGAGGCGTGTAGAGAGAATCCCGGTTCTCGTCGGCGGCGGCGTCGCCGATGCCGTATATGACGGCGAGGGTCGAGACGATGACCTCGCGGGCGGCCAGGGAGCTGACGACGCCGACGCCGATCTGCCAGTCGAAACCAAGCGGCGCGAGAACGGGCTCGACGAAGTGTCCGACGCGGCCGGCGGCGGAATGGGCGAGGGCATGCTGGGCAGTGAGTTGGTCGGCGCGGGAGATGAGATCCTGGGCCTGATCGGTTCGGCCGGACTGCTCGAGGACCTGGGCTTGCTGCTGCATGGCCAGAGCCTCAGCGGGCGGGTCGCTCTTGGGGTAGGTGGCCAGGGCCCAGAGGATAACGGAGATCAGGAAGATCAGGGTGCCAGCGTTCTTGATGAAGACGAACGAACGGTCGAGCATCGAGAGGGTGGCGTTGCGGAGGCTGGGGACCTTGTAGCCGGGGAGTTCGAGCACGAGCGGACGAGGCTGGCCGGGGAGGATGGTGCGCTTGAAGGCGAAAGCGACGGTGATGGCGGTGATGATGCCTAAGGCGTATGCACCAGTAAAGAGCAGGGACTGACGCAGGGCCTGACCGGGAAAGAGCATGGCGGCGACCATGGCATAGACGGGGATGCGGGCGGAGCAGGTCATCAGGGGCAGGACGAGGATGGTGACGAGGCGATCGCGTTTGTCCTCGATGACACGGGCGGACATGATCGCGGGGATGGCGCAAGCGTGGGCGGAGAGCAAGGGGACGAAGGCCTTGCCTGGGAGGCCGACGCGTCGCATGAGGCGATCCATGACGAAGGCGGCGCGGGCGAGGTAGCCGGTGTCTTCGAGCAGGGCGAGAAAGAAAAAGAGGATGCCGATCTGGGGGAGAAAGACGAGCATGCCGCCGACGCCGCCAACGACGCCCTCGGTCAGGAGGCTCCGCAGGTCACCCTCGGGGACGATTTGGGCGGTCCAGTGCTGGGCCTGGGCGAAGAGGGCTCCGATCCAGTCCATGGGATAGGAGGCGAGCCAGAAGATCAGGAGGAAGACGCCGGCCATGACGGAGAAGAAGGCCAGGACGCCGGCGACGGGGTGGGTGAAGACTTTGTCCAGGCGGTCGGTCCAGATGCCGTGCTCGGCATTGCTGTCGGACTGGCATCGTTGCCAGACGCCCTCGGCCCAGTCGTAGCGTTTCTGGTGGGGGCATCCGGAGCAGGAGCCGCAGGCGGCGAGGGAGGAGAGGATCTTGTCGGCGGCGGAGGATTTGGGGGCACTTGCGGGGGCGGGGGTGCGAGAGGAGGTGGCGCCGATGGTGAGGGTGGCGGCGTGGCCCCCGCCCCCGGAAGCGGGGTCAGCAACGGTGGGATTGAGCAGGAGGTGGATCTGGCGGCGGAGTTCGTCAAGGCCCTTGCCGGAGCGGGCGCAGATGGGGACGACGGGCAGGCCAAGCTCCTGGCTGAGGACGGCGGCGTTGGTGAGGATGCCGGCGCGTTCGGCGAGGTCGGTCATGTTCAGGGCGACGAGACTCGGCACGCCGGTCTCGACGACCTGGCTGACGAGGTAGAGGTTGCGCTGGAGGTTCGTCGCGTCGACGATGATGACGACGGCGGAGGGGCGGTCCAGGCCGGTGAGTTCGCCCTGGAGGGCGAGAGCGGCGACATTTTCCTCGGCGCTCGAGGCGTGGAGGCTGTAGAGGCCGGGGAGGTCGAGGACGTCGACGCGGCGGCCCTCGATGGTGGCGCGGCCGATGCGGTGCTCGATGGTGGTGCCGGGGAAGTTGGCGGTCTTGGCGCGCAGTCCGGTGAGCTGGTTGAAGAGGGTGGTCTTTCCGGCGTTGGGGTTTCCGGCCAGGGCGATGCAGGGGAGCGCGGAGGGGGCCGCGGGAGGGGCAAGGCCGGGGCTTGCGGGGGCGGGGGCGTTGGCAACCATGGGTAAGGCTCGTTGGGCTGGGCGCGGCTTAGGCGGGTAAGGGGCAGGAGGCGGCGGGTGAGGCGGCCTCGGGCTTGACGAGGATGGTGCGGGCGAGGCGTGCCGAGACGCCGATGCGGACGCCCCAGACGCAGAGGATTAGGGGGTCGCCGCGCTTGAGGATCTTGACCTTTCGGCCGACGCAGACACCCATGATCTTGAGGCGTTCGGCGTCCTGGTCGGGTGCGGTCAAGTCGTGGACGATGCCGCACTGCCCGACGCGGAGGGAGGTCAGGTCGGTCGAGGGAAGGTTGGCGGTGGCGGTCAGGGCGTCGCGTCCAACTGGGCCGGAGGAGCAGCAGGCGGCTGCGGAGTCGGGATCAGACGTGATCTGGCCGGCGGCGCCGTTTGACGGCTTGACGTCCATGGGATCTCCAATTGATATCTTGTCTCAATTATAGCGGCCTGGGGGCATGTCGCAAGGGGGTGCGAGGATGGCGGTTATTTGTAACCGAGGCGTGGAAAGGTCTTAACGGAAATGCAACTAAATCAAAGATGATTGGTGAGCGGCGGAGACGGATGGGGACAGGGACAGCCCAGGACACGCCCGACTTGGGTGGGCGGCGAAGGGATCTGAGCGAGACGTAGCGACTACTTGACCAAGTCGTCGGCCGGTTCGGTCGTCGATCCGGCGGGCGTCGCGGGCTGGCTCTGAACGGGTGCTGAGAGCGGGGAAGCGCCGGGGCCTGCGGGCATTCCGGGGGTACCTGGGGCGTGGTTTCCGGGAGCTGCTTGGGCGGCGGCGCGCAGGGCGACGCGGGTGGCTTGTGCGAACTCCTGGACGTCGGGGTCGGGGTGTCGCAGTCCGGCGTCGATGACCGGGGAGTCGGGGTCGGTCACCTGAGTGGCGAGGTAGATGACGGCGACGAGGGGGTCGTCGCTGCGTTGGGCGAGGGCGTGGACTTTCTGGAGCATGTCGGTCGAGGCGGGGGTCTGGGGCATGAAGCGTACGAGCAAGGCCTGAGCAATGGGGGGGAGTCTGAGGAAACGGTCGGCCAGGGCGTCGGCGATGCGGGCGGGTAGGTTCTTGAGGGCATCGGGAAGGTCGGGGCTGACCAGGGTGTCGCCGAGTTGGACGAGTCGGGCCATGGCGCGGACCTGCTCGACGGGGTCGGGGTCGTGGACGGCGTTGATCCATCCCTCGATGGAGGCCTCGTCGGGGGCCAGGGCGGTGCGTTGGATCAGCTCGGTGCTGTCGCGTGCGCCGAGGGGACCGGTGAAGAATCGTCCGTCGGGTGTGGCGCGGGGGTCGAGCAGTCCGATGAGGGTGAAGCTGATGCTGCTGAAGGGGGAGGTGGCCAGGAGGTCTCCGAGGCGAGCGCGGTCGAGTCGGACCTTGACGGAGATGGACTGGTCGGGTTCGAGGCGAAGACGACGGCTCATGTTGACGACCTGGTCCTGGAGGAGTCCCATGGAGTCGCCGCCCTGTCGTGGGGAGGCCTGGAGCAGGAGCATGGAGGGGAGTGTTCCGTTGGGAGCCATGGAGAAGGCGAGGCGTGAGAGGTTGCGGAGCTCGAAGGTGGCGGTGATGGGTTCGAGGTAGGAGTAGGTGGTGGGGGAGACGGTGATTTTCAGTGCGAGTCGTCGGTTGAGTGGGTCTTCGATGTCGGGGGTGGCGATGAGTGTGGGCCACTGGTCGATGCGATCGGCCAGGTTCTTGCCGTCGGGGAGGATCGGCAGGGGCTGCTTGCGGCGGTTGGCGTCGAGCAGGGCGGCGACGGCGAAGGGCGAGGCGGGGGAGAGGTCGAAGACGCGGGCCAGGAGGTCGTGGCGTTGGGGATCGTCATCGGGGGTCATCCAGGCCATCGCGAGGGCCGCGGGGGCGTGCTCCTGGGCGAGGGGTTCGAGCAGGTCGCGGGCGGCGTCCTGATTGCCCTCGCGGCACTTGAGCATGCCCTGGATGAGGGTGAAGTTGGGGGAGTCGTCGGGGATGAGTCCCTTGATGAGGATGGTCTCGACCTGGTCGAGGTGGGCATCGGCCAGGAGGTAGGTCCATGCCAGGGCCTCAGCGGCCTTGGGGTCGCCGGCGAGCTCGGAGATGATGCGGTCGAGGGCGGCGGAGGCGCCGGTGGGCTGGTCGGTGGCTTGCAGGAGCAGGAGGCGGACGAGCTGGAGGGGGGGGATGAGCTTCATGGCGGGGCGGCGGTCGGGCTGTCCCTCGGGGACGGGGGAGCCGGCGGCCATCCGAGTCATCTGCTGGTAGTAGGCGTCGACCTGGTTGATCAGGTCCAGGGCGTCGTCCTGCCGGCCGTCGCCGATCAGGGCCACGACCCAGGCGAAGAAGAAGCCCTGGTCTTCGTGGACGCCCTGGCGGAGGCGGGTGGTGACCTCGTAGCCCTTGGAGGCGGCGTGGAAGGCACGGCGTGAGAGCAGGAGGTCTGCGAGCTGTCGTCGGGCGTCGAGGAGCATGGGGTCGGCGCGGACGATGGCGAGCAGGGCCAGCCCCTGCTGAAGGACCGATCCCTTGCGTTGGACGGCGAGGTCGTAGAGGAGCGAGGCGGCCTCGACGTTGGTGGGGTCAAGGGCGAGGGCCTTGGGGAGGGTGGCGCGGAAACGCGTCCAGTCGTTGTTCTCGCGTGCGAAGATGGCGGTGGCTGAGAGCAGGCGTGAGCGGAGAGCGGGGGAGAAGGACGCGGCCTGTTCGCCGCTGAGCAGGCGGTCGATCAGGGCGATGCGGGCCTCGAGTGTCTGCTCGTTGCCGACGCGGTGCTGGATCATGCGGAGCATGGCGCGGTCGTCCCGGGGGTCAAGGCGGACGACCTGGTCGAGGGCTTCGAGGGTCATCGGGGCGTTCTTTGACATGTCGGCGAGTTCGAGGACCATGCGCCAGATCTGTTCGTCCTGGGGCGCGAGGCGGGTGGCCTGTCGGAGGAGGATGCTGGCGCGGGAGAACTGGTCCTCGCGGACCTCTCCCTGTCCCTCAAGCATCTTGCGTGCGAGGACGACCTGCTGGTCGACGAGAAGGGAGGTGACGGTCAGGCGTGGTGGCTCGGGGTCCTGGGCGCGGGCCTGGAGGGCCAGGGCGGCGAGGGCGAGCAACGGGATCAGCCACAGGGGCCGGTCGGTCGATCGTCGGGACATCGCGGCCATCGGGCAACCTCCGGTTAGAGTGAAATCACAGGCTCCGCTGGAGCGTGTCGACCGCCAGCCAAGCGGCCCAGATCATGGACATCCAGGTTAACAAACCCGCGGCGCCCTGGCAGGCGAGGCGGAATCGATCGGGGGCGTGTGGACAGAGATGATCGGCCACCAGGACGAGAAAGATGAAATGAGCGCCGCAGAGGCAGACCAGTCCGAGGCTGGTCAGGAGGCTGGTGAGGGTCGGGCCGTCGTGGTCGGCGGCGAGCCAGAGGGTCAGTCCCAGGAGCATCAAGGCCAAGGCCCAGGCCCAGCCCAGGACGACGGTTCGCATCGGGATGTGGTGCGAGGGGACGGCGTTCATGGGGCGGTGGCGGGCTGTAGGCCGGCGGCAAGTTCACGGACGGCGTCGGTGACGGCCTGGACGGCCTGGTCGGGTGTGGCGCGCAGGGCGGCGACCTTGCGGACGAGGGCGGAGCCGACGATGGCGGCGTCGGCGACGGAGGTGACCTGGCGGACCTGCTGGGGAGTGGAGATGCCGAAGCCGGCGGCGATGGGCAGGTCGGTGGCTTGGCGGATCTGCTGGAGGCGGTTCGTGAGGTCGGCGGGGAGCTCGCCACGCTCGCCGGTCAGGCCGGCGCGGGCGACGACATAGACGAAGCCGGTGCAGGCGCGGGCGATGCGCTCGGCGCGCTGGGGGGGCGTGGTGGGGGCGACGAGTAGGGTGAAGGTCAGGCCCTCCTTGAGGACGAGGTCGCGGGCGGGGGCGGATTCGTCGACGGGGAGGTCGGGAAAGATGAAGCCGTCGAAGCCGGCCTGCTTGGACTGGCGGATGAAGGAGGCGGGGCCGATGCGGTGGACGATGGAGTAGCTGACCATGCCGACGAGGCCGAGGTTGAGTCGGGGGCGGGCGTCGGCGACGGCCTGGAAGAGTTGGGCGGGCTTGAAGCCGTGGTCGAGGGCGTACTGCATGGACTCCTGGATGACGGGTCCGTCGGCGATGGGGTCGGAGAAGGGGATGCCCAGCTCGCAGAGTGCGGCGCCGGCGTGCTCGGCGGCTTCGACCATACGGAGGGTGGTGCGGACGTCGGGGTCGCCGGCGGTGAGGAAGGGGATGAGGGTCTTGGCCCCCCTGCCGTCGCGGCCGGCGGCGTTTTTTTGCTGCTTGAAGATGGTGGGGATGCGACTCATGAGCCGTATCAAGATACGGCCCCGGGGGCGGGGGGGCAATGCGTGGTTGACCCGTAGGGAGCGTTAGGAAAAAGCGTTACGTCTCGATGAACTGGAGGGAGATGGCGCTGACGGGCAGGAGGACGACGACGGCGAGCCAGGCGGAGGCGACGGGATTGATCGCGGGGACGCTGTAGAAGCTGAGCATCAGGCCGAAGCCCCAGGCGGTGATGCAGGCGGCGGCGGCGTAGAAGGCGAGCATGACGAGGTTGGCGGGTCGGCGGACGAGGAAGAAGGGCAGGCCGAGGAGGAGGATCAGGATGTTGACGACGACGCCGGAGAAGCGGGAGTGCATGATGTGGGTGACGAGGGAACGGTCAACGGAGGTGTTGGCGGCCAGGGCGAGGAGCTGGTGGATGCTGACGAGGCGGGGGTAGGCCGAGGCGCGTCGGGCGAGGATGACCTCGGGGGTGAGGCTGGTCTCGAAGATGGACTGGATGACGGGCTCGGGGGGCTGGGCGGCGAGGGTGCGGTCGCGGCCGAGGGTGGGCTCGACGGCGTAGCCGTTGACGAGGGTCCAGACCTGGTGGTCGGCGTCCCAGAGAGCCTGGGAGGCGCGGATGCGTTTGAGGGCCTTGCCGTTGGGGTCGCGGACGAGGACGGTGACGCCCTGCATGGTGGGAGTGCCTGGGCCGGGGACGAAGCGCTGGGCGGTCAGGAGGCTGCCGTTCTGATCGCGGAGGTAGGCGATGGTGTAGGAGCGGTAAGCTTCGCGTTTGAGGTCGGTCTTGTCGCGGACGAGCTTGCTGGCCAGGGGGGGGATGACGAACTCCTGGATGGGCAGGAGCAGGAGGTTGACGGCGATGCCGACGCCAAGGACCGGGGCGGCGAGGCGATAGAGGCTGACGCCGCCGGTCAGGACGGCGATGAGCTCGCCCTGTCGGGCCATGGCGGCGTAGGTGAAGCCCATGGCGCCGACGACGACCAGGCCACAGACCATGCCGAACAGGCGGATGACGACGGGCCAGTAGTAATCGACGCTGATGCGGACGAGGGCGGGGAGGAATCCGCCGAGGTCGTGGGCGTGGCGGCGGGCGGCCTGGACGAACTCGTCCATGGTGGCGACGAAGTCGACGAGGACGAAGAGGGTCATCAAGACGCCCAGGAGGATGGCGAAGTTGATGAGGTACTGGCGGATGATGTAGCGGTCGAGGGTGGGCATGGGCTAGAGGTTAGTGGCGGATGAGTTTGAGGTAGTTGTAGACGGAGGCGCCGGCGAGCAGGAGGTTGCCGGCCCAGAGGATGGTGAGCCCTGGGTAGATGGTGGCGTTGGGGCGGGTGGTGACCTCGCGGCCGCCCTCGGCCAGGACGACGGCGAGGGTGGTGAAGAGGAAGACCCAGGCGAAGGTGACGAGGATCATGCGTCCCTGCTGGCGGAGGGACATGACGGTGGCCAGGAGGAGAACGAGGGCGCCGGAGACAGCGGAGGCGGCGCGGTCGTGGAGCTGGGCGATGGCCTTGCGTAGGAGGTCGGCGATGGCGGACTGGAGGGAGGTGAGCTTGGCGGTGACGGAGGGGGAATCGACGAAGGGCTCGAGGGAGGCGGCGTGGATGAGGTCGGCGGTGGAGGCGGAGGCGAGGTCGGGGAGGATGGGCTGAGGCCAGCGGGCGCGGGGCAGGGTCAGGCGGGTGTGGCCGGTGCGGGAGCCGGTGGCGGCGTCCTGGACCTGGACGTCGGAGAGCTCGACGAGCATCAGGACATCCGGGCGGGGCTCCTCGACGTGCTGGAGCTCGATGGTGGCTGACTTGGCGGTGGCGACGCGCTGGACGGAGCCGTTGATCTCTTCCTCGAGACGGACGTCGCGGCTGGGGTCGGCTTCGAGGAGCAGGACGTCGCCGCGGCGCTGGGCGCGTGGGGCCTGGAGGTGGTAGCGGTGCTGGTCGGAGCCGGCGAGGAGTTCGAGGCCGTCACTTTCCGGGGCGGGGGCGGTGAGGCGCGGGGGCATCTGGCGGAGGAGCTCCTGGTCCATCATGGAGAAGTAGAGCTCGCGACGGGCGCGGTGGATGTTGCCGAAGCGTTCGGGCTGGCGGCCGAGCCGGCGGAGCTCGGGGAGGCTGAGGAACTGGGGGTCGTCACGGAGGGAGCTGACGATGCGCTGGCGTTGGAGCTCGAAGTCGTCGGAGGCGAGCAGGACGCCCTCGTCGGGGTGGAAGAGCATGACGTTGCGGAGTCGGACGGTCATCCAGGTCTGGCCTTCGTGGACGAAGACGTAGACGTCGGCGGACTCGGCGGTGACCTCGGCGCGGAGGCGGCCCTGGTCGTCGGTGCGGTTGCCGGCGAAGCCGTGGAGGGTGAGGCGACGCTTGGGGGGGACGGCGGAGGCGAGGGCCTGGGGGGGGATCACGCCCTCCTCGGCGTGGTCGGCGTAGACAAGCCAGTCCTCGAGGCGGATGGGCTGGCCGCGGTTGATGAGGTTGAGCAGGACCTCGGGGTCCTCGGTGAAGAGCAATTGTTCGCGGTGCTGGTAGAAACGGGGGATCCACCAGTTGCTGGCGGTGAAGAGGGCGAGGGTGAGCAGCAGGCCGACGAAGAGGACGGGGACCAGGAGGGTTCGGTAGCTCAGGCCCGCGGCGCAGGCGGCGAGGATCTCGTTGTCGTTCTTGAGTCGTGAGAAGGTGGCGGTGGCGGCGAAGGCCACGGCGAAGGGGGCGGCGAACTGGAGCATCATCGGGGCGGTGTAGTAGACGAACTTGAGGAAGGTGCCGGGACGCAGGAGGCCCTGGCTAAGCGGCTGGAGGCTGCTGGCGACGCTGATGACGGCGACGAGGGAGAGCGCGCAGATCGCGAAGAGCTTGAGTAGGTCCTTGAGGATGTAGCGGTAGAGGGTCCAGGGCATGGGGTGACTTGATGGTACCGCCCCCGGCCCCCGGAAGCGATGCCCAAGCGGGGCCCCTGCCGGCGTCCCCCCTACCGCTGGCGGAGGAGCTTGCGTTGGGCGGACATGAGCCGGCGGATGCCGGTGGCGGCGAGGTCGAGGAGTTGGTCGAGTTGTTTGCGGGTGAAAGGCTCTCGTTCGGCGGTGCCCTGGACTTCGATCAGGCGGCCACGGTGGTCCATGGCGACGTTGAGGTCGACGTCGGCGCGGGAGTCGAGGGCGTAGTCGAGGTCGAGGTGAGGCGCGCCGTCGACTAGGCCGACGCTGACGGCGGCGACGGGGCCGAGGAAGGGTTTTGCGGTCTTGGGGAGGAGGCCCTGCTTCTTGGACCAATCCAGGGCGTGGGCGAGGGCGACGCAGGCGCCGGTGATCGAGGCGACGCGGGTGCCGCCGTCGGCGGATAGGACGTCGCAGTCGCAGGTGATGAGCAGGCCGGGCATCTGCTGGAGGTCGACGGCGGCGCGCAGGACGCGGGCGATGAGGCGTTGGATCTCGGTGGCGCGGCTGTTGGGGCCACGCTTGGAACGCTGAGGGGTGGCGCCGGGGAGCATGGCGTATTCGGCGGTGACCCAGCCGCGCGAGGGCTTGCCGTCGGGGCCGACTTCCTTGCGCAGCCAGGGGGGGAGATCGGTCTCGACGCTGGCGGTGCAGAGGACGCGGGTCCGGCCGAGCTCGATCAGGATGCTGGCGGGGGAAAGAGAGGCGGCAGGGTAGCGTTTGATCGTGACGGGGCGGAGGTGGTTGGGGCGACGGGAAGGAGATTTCGTGGTGGGGGTGGGCATGGGGATGAGGGTACAGTTGATCTTCGTACCGGCCAAGCCAGGGGGTTTTATGGAACGGTTGGCTGAAGGTCGAGACGTCGGTCGGGCAGGAGGACGTGGGGGGCCATGCCGAGCTTGTGGTAGGTGCTATGGGCGGGGAGGTTCCACGTCTCGCTGTTGAGGGTGGCCAGGCGGGCGCCTTGTTGATAGCCCAGGGCGAAGGCGCGGGCGACGAGGGCGGCGGCGATGCCTTGGCGGCGGTGAGACTCGATGACTCCGAGCAGGTAAAGGTTGACGCAGGGGCGGCGGAGCTTGGCGGTGTGATGCGGGAGCATGACCCAGCCGACGTTGGCGACGCGCCGGCCGTGGTGGAAGGCTTCGATCTGGCGGGGTTCGAAGCCGAGCCAGGACTCGGCCAGGGCGGGGTGCGGGGCGGTCAGGGGGGCATCGACGTATTCGAGGTCGATGCGCGTGGGCGGGATCCGGGGGGCGTCGGGGAATTCGGCCACGAGGTAGCAGCTCTCCTCGACGACGCGGAAGCCGCACAGGGCGAGGGCGAGATGAACGTGAGGCAGCGTGGCGGGGCAGAGGCGTTCACCGCCCATGTGCAGGCCACGGTAGAAGGGGTAGTTGGCCTGGGAGTTCATGGCGTGGATGGTGGAGTGGCCCTTGGCGCTGAGCCAGCGGACGGCCTCGGTGATCAGGGCCAGGCCGACGTGCAGGTGCTGGGGGCGGAAGACGAGCATCTGGAGGCCGGCAAAGACGAGGGCGGGGTCCATCCAGGTTTCTGTGGCGCCGGCGACGGCGGCGTGACACCAGCCGACGAGTTGGCCGCGCTCATGGGCGACGAAAAGGCCGGCGGGGTCAAAGTAGGTCTTGGGGGTGACGAGGTGGGTGAAGAGGTCGGGCGAGAGCGGAGCGATGAAGGGCTCGGCGGAGGCCTGCTGGTTGTAGAGCGCGGACATGGCGGGCAGATGGTCGGGGCGGAAGGTGTCGAGGTGGAGGGGCATGAGGTGATCGTACCCCCCGGCGAAGCCGGGGGCTATAACAACGGAAGATCACGGAGAAACGAGCGCGATCCTGGGGTCAGGCGGTCTTGGGCTTGAGGTGCAGGCGGCGGTCGAAGACGAGGGTGTGGGGGAGCATGCCGAACTTGTGGTAGGTCTGCTGGGCGGCCATGTTGTCCATGTCGACGCCGACGGAGGTGAAGCGGGCGCCCTGCTTGTAGCCGTCGACGAGCATGCGGCTGACCATGGCGGCGCCGATGCCCTTGCGTCGGTGGGACTCGTTGACGGCCATCATGTAGATGTTGACGACGGGGGCGCCGAGCTTGGCGGCGTGGTAGGGCATGACGACGTAGCCGGTGACACCGATGGATTTGCCGTCTTCGAGGGCGTCGATGACCATGGGCTGGAAGCCGACAAAGGACTGGCGGGTGGACTCGTGGTTCATGGTCAGGGGGGCAATCCGGTATTCGAGGTCGACGGCGGCGTCGAGGACCTTGGGGGGGGCGTCGAGGGGGCCGACGCGGAGGGTGCCGCTGCCGATGACTTCAAAGCCGCTGAGTGAGAAGGCGAGGTGGACGTGGGGGATGGAGGCGGGGCAGAGACGTTCGCCGCCGATGCAGAGACAGCGGTAGAAGGCATAGCCACGGGGGCAGTTGATGGCCTCGATCTGGTCATGGCCGGTGGGGCGGAGCCATTTGACGGCCTCGGCGACGAGGGTGAGGCCGACGTGCAGGTCCTTGGGGCGGAAGACGAGCATCTCGATGCTGGCGTGGGTGCGGTTGTGATCCATCCAGACCTCGGTGGCATGGGCGACGCAGGCGTGACACCAGCCGACGACCTGGCCGTTCTCGATGGCTATGAAAAGGCCCTTGGGATCGAAGTAGGGCTTGGGCGCGACGAGCTTGTTGAAGATGTCGGGGGTGAGCGTGACGATGTGCGACTCCACCGCGGCCTGCTCGTTGAAGAGATCGATCATGGCGGGGAGGTAGTTGGGGTTGTACGTTTCGATCTTGAGGGGCATGGGCGTGTCCTGGTGCGGGGCGTGGGTTGCGAGGGGAACTCGGGGCGAGTGACGAACGAAACGAAAGTGCCGGGATTTGTCGCGTGAATGACAGCGCGACGCGGCAATGGATCGGTAGAATACCCGCCTCACGCCTAACTTCAAGGATCCCACGTATGACAACCAAGATCATCCTCGATACGGACATCGGCAGCGACATCGACGACGCTTTCTGTCTGGCGTACCTACTGGCACAGAAGCAGTGCGAGCTTCTGGGCATCACGACGGTGTCGGGTCAGGCGACGATCCGGGCGCAGATGGCCAGCGCGATGTGCAAGATCGCGGGGCGCGATGACATCCCGATCATCCCGGGGGTCGAGAAGCCGATGCTGTTCAAGTTCATGCAGACGACGGCGATGCAGGCGCCGGCGCTGGCCAAGTGGCCGCACAAGAAGGATTTTCCGCAGGGGCAGGTGCTGAATTTCCTGCGTGACACGATCCGCAAGCATCCGGGGGAGATCGTGCTCTTGACCATCGGGCCGCTGACGAACATCGGGCTGCTGTTCACGCTGGACCCGGAGATTCCGTCGCTGCTCAAGGGTCTGGTGATGATGTCGGGGGTGTTCACGAACCGGATGGCGCAGGCGGGGCCGCGGGAGTGGAACGCGTTCGTCGACCCGCACGCGACGGCGATCGCGTACAAGCACGCGGTGAAGGTGCACCGGTCGATCGGTCTGGACGTGACGAACCAGGTGGCGATGCCGGCGGCGGAGGTGCTCAAGCGGTGCACGGCGCCGGTGCTCGGGCCGGTGCGGGACTTCCTGGAGGTGTGGATGAAGCAGTGGACGATCCCGGTGCTGTTCCATGACCCGCTGGCGGCGGTGACGATCTTCGACGAAGAGATCTGCAAGTTCGAGCGCGGGACGGTGGTGGTGGAGCTGGGGGGGAGCGACCGGGTGCAGGGGATGACGCTGTGGAACAAGCAGCCCAAAGAGGGTCCCGACGGGCCGCATGAGGTGGCGCTGGGGGTGGATGTGCAGCGGTTCTTTGATCACTACTTTGGGGTGTTTAAGTAAGACGGGCGACTGAAAACCATGAACATCAAGTCAACCCCGCCTGGTGCGGGGTTTTTGTTTGGACCGGGCAAAGGTTCGTATCCCCAGGCGGGACATGAGGTAGGGGTAGAGCATGGGGTTGACCGACTCAATTGATTGACCTTTTGAGCCGATGTAATACAATGTAATACATATGGGCATGCTCAACATTCGCATCCCGGACAAGCTCCGACGGGAGCTCGAGAAGCTGAGCCGACGGCAGGACCGGCCGGTGAGCGAGGTGGTGCGCGAGTCGCTGCGGCGGTACGTGGCGATCGAAAAGTTCCACGCGCTGCGGAGCAAGACGCTGCCGCTGGCTGAGGCGCAGGGGCTGCTGACGGACGAGGACATCTTCAAGGCTGTCTCGTGAGGGTGGTGCTGGACACGAACGTGTTGCTGGCGGCCTTTGGCACAAGGGGGTTGTGCGAGGGGCTGCTGGATGTCTGCCTTGAGTTTCATGAACTGGTGCTGAGCCGGCACATTCTTGACGAGCTGGAACGACATCTGACGGGGAAGTTCAAGATGCCCAAGCGGCGGGCGGGGGAGATCGTGCGGTTTCTGCGGGAGGAGTGCGAGATGGTCGAGCCGGCGGCGGTGGCGAAGGGCGTGGTCAAGGATCAGGATGCTCTGCCGGTGCTGGGGACGGCGGTGGCGGGGAAGGTGGACGTGCTGGTGACGGGGGATCGTGAACTGTTGGCGCTGGGGTCGATCGAGGGGACTGCGATTTTGTCGCCGCGGGCGGTTTATGAGCGGATGCGGTGAAGGGGGCGATTTCGAGAGTCGAAGGGTGCTGGGCGATTAACGCATGTTCGTGGCCGCAGCACGCAGCGCCCTTCGGGACGCTGCATGGCACCCAGTCATACAAATATCAACCGCATGCCAAGATGGAGGCCTACGCCAGGACGAGGAGGGTGGCGAACATGGCGAGCCAGACGGCGTCGAGGAAGTGCCAGTACATGGCGAGGTAGGCGACGGGGCGGTGCTGTTCGTGGTCGTAGCGGCCGCGGAGGGCTTTGAGCCAGGTGACGAGCATGGGGATGACGCCGCCGAGGACGTGCAGGGCGTGGAGGAGGATGAGCAGGAAGATCAGGCCGTAGAGGTGGATGTTCTGGGCGGCGAGGTCGTGGTGACGCTGGAGCAGGAGGTAGAGGCTGGGGGCCTGGACGGCGAGGAAGAGGGTGGCGAGCAGGACGGTGGCGGTCATGGAGAGCTTGAAGTGGAGCTGTTTTTCGTGGGCGACGCAGGCCAGGGCGTGATGGATGGTGACGGAGCTGACGAGGATGACGATGGTGGAGATCCAGAGGGCCCCCGGAAGATGAATGGAGCCGGAGGGGGGGGCGTTCTGGCCGGTGTAGCGGATCAGGGCGTAGGCGAGGAGGCTGGCGATAAAGAGCATGGCCAGGGCGGCGAGGAAGAGGAGCAGGCCCAGCTTGCCGGTGTTGGGGGGATTGACCTGGTATTTGGTGTCGTGAGGGGGGGCTTGCATGGGCAGTCTCCGAGAGAGTCGGGTTACTGCACGTCGACCATGGGGGGGCGAGGGGAGTCGGGGGAGTAGGCGGCGTCGACGTTGGGCTTGTACTGGTGGGTATCGATCAGGGCGCCGCCGATCAGGAGTGCGACGAAGATCAGGGCCATGGCGAGGACGAGGCCGTTGAAGGGGCTGTCGTAGCGGAGGTGCATGAAGTAGAGGCCGACGAGGACGGCCTTGACGACGGCGATGCCCAGGGCGATCCAGATGTTGAATTGGCCGAGGTTGACCCAGGTGGCGGCGACGGTGAGGAAGGTCAGGAGCATGAGGATGGCGAAGATGCCGGCGAGGACGCCCAGGGGGACGGCGTGGGGCTGGTCGGCGTGGTGGTCGTGGTTGGATGTGGTCATGGGTGAGGGCTCGCGAGATTCGATGTAGATCAATTCCCTTTATTGGGTGACGAACGCGCGGACACCGCTCCCTTACGGTCGCGGCTCGTGATGTGCGCTATGGTCGAGGTTGGTGTGCATCAGTGGATGAGGTAGAGGAGGGGGAAGAGGAAGATCCAGATGAGGTCGACGAGGTGCCAGTAGAGGCCGACGAGGTCGACGGGGGTGAAGTAGGCACTGCCGAAGGCGCCGCGGAGGCCGCGGAGAAGGATCCAGGTCAAGAGGCCCAGGCCGACGATGACGTGGAAGGTGTGCAGGCCGGTCATGAGGAAGTAGATCTGGAAGAACTGGTGGGTGCGGGCCTGCTCGGCTGGCGGGAGGTCCTCCCAGGCGAGGTTGTAGTGGGAGGTGTGATGTTGCTCGGCGAGGTCGGCTTGGACCTGGGCGCTGGAGGGGGGCGTCACGAGGGCGGGGACGATGCCCTGGGGGCCGGGGGGGGCGTGGGTGACTTGAGAGTGTTCGGGTGCGGTGAGGGCAAGTTGATCGTACCCCCCGGCGGAGCCGGGGGCTGAAACGTTCGAACCACCGTCGCTACTTCCGGGGGCGGGGGCTACGGCGGCGTGGGCGGCGGCTTCTTCGTGCTTGGGGCCTTGGTAGTTGGGGTGGTACTGGTTCCAGTGGCCGACCCATAGGCCGTGGTGGTACTTGGCGGAGTACTCGAAGGTCTTGACGACGAGGAAGCCGCAGCCGCCGGCAATGGTCAGGGCGAGCAGGGCGACCATGAGTTTTTTCTGAGAGAGCTGGGCGGCGCGGACGGCCCAGGCCATGGTGAAGGAGCTGGCGATGAGCAGGACGGTGTTGATGCCGCCGAGTCGCCAGTCGAGCTTGGTGTGGGCATAGAGGAAGACGTCGGGGTGGTTGGACCGCCAGACGGCGTAGGCGCAGAAGAGGCCGCCGAACATGAGGATCTCGGTGGCGAGGAAGACCCACATGCCGACCTTGGCGGAGTCGAACTGCTGCTTGGGCGTTTCAAAGTGATGCGCCAGGTTCGGGTCGTGGCCGGCGTGGTCTTGGTGCTGTGTGGTGGGCGGGGCTTGGGTCATATGTGGGGGCCCTGGAAGATCCGAGGGAGTTAGCGTGGGTTAGTGAGTGGGCGCGGGGGCGGCGTTGGGGTCGCGGACGTAGCCCTCGCGGGGGGAGGCGTAGCGCCAGGCGGAGTAGTCGTAGGGGTCGCCGGCGTTGGGCGTCTGGGCGAAGTTGTCGTGCGGGGGCGGGGACGAGGCGTGCCACTCGAGGGAGTTCGAGCCCCAGGGATTCGGGGGGGCCTTGGGGCCGCGCAGGAGCGAGTGCAGGAGATTGGCGGCGACGAGGAGCATGCCCAGGCTCATGGTGTAGGCGCCGATGGTGGAGATCTGGTGGTAGATGGTGTACTGCTCGGGATAGGAGGCGTAGCGTCGGGGCATGCCCTGGGTGCCGGCGACGAACTGGATGAAGAAGGTGAGGTTGAAGCCAATGAAGACCAGGACGGCGGCGATGCGGGCGGGGTTCTCGGCGTACATTCTGCCGAAGAACTTGGGCCACCAGTAGTAGAGGCCGCCGAGGAAGGCGAAGAGGACCGAGCCCATCATGACGTAGTGGAAGTGGGCGACGATGAAGTAGGTGTCGTGGACGTGGACGTCGGTGGAGAGGGAGCCGAGGAAGAGTCCGGTCAGGCCGCCGATGGTGAAGAGGCAGATCATGCCCATGGCGTAGAGCATGGGGGTCTTGAGGTGGATGTTGCCCTTGTACATGGTGGCGACCCAGTTGAAGGTCTTGATGGCGGAGGGGACGGCGACGAAGAAGGTCAGGAGGCTGAAGATGGCGTTGGCCATGGGGCTCTGTCCGCTGACAAACATGTGGTGTCCCCAGACAAGGAAGCCGAGGAAGGCGATGGTGAGCGAGCTGAGCGCGATGAAGGAGTAGCCGAAGATGTGCTTTCGGCTGAAGGTGCTGATGAGCTCGGAGATGACGCCCATGGCGGGGAGGATCATGATGTAGACGGCGGGGTGGGAGTAGAACCAGAAGAAGTGCTGGTAGAGGATGGGGTCGCCGCCGAGTCCGGGGTCGAAGATGCCGACGCGGAGGAGTCGTTCGGCCATGAGCAGGAGGAGGGTGATGCCCAGGACGGGTGTGGCGAGGATCTGGATGATGCTGGTGGCGTAGAGGGCCCAGAGCATCAGGGGCATCTTGAACCAAGTCATGCCCGGGGGTCGGAGCATGTGGATGGAGGCGATGAAGTTGACGCCGGTGAGGATGGAGGAGAAGCCGATGATGAAGGCGCCGAGGGTGGCCTCGACGACGGCGGAGTCGGCGGTGGTGGTGGCGTAGGGGGTGTAGAAGGTCCAGCCGGTCTCGAGGCCGCCGCCGCCCCAGAAGGGGACGAGGGCGGGGAACATGACGTTGAGGACGCCCTTGAGGAGGACGAAGATGAAGATGACGGCGCCGAGGGCCCAGAGGTAGAGGCTGGTGAGGTTGAGCTTGGGGAAGGCGACGTCCTTGGCGCCGAGCATCATGGGCAGGACGAAGTTGCCGAAGATGGCGGGGATGGCGGGGATGATGAAGAGGAAGACCATCACGGCGCCGTGGAGGGTGAACATGTGGTTGTAGAATCGCCAGGCGGTGTCGGGGTCGGAGCTGAACTGTGGGGAGGGGAGGATCAGCTCGGTGCGGATGAGGATGGCGAAGACGCCGCCGAGGGCGTAGGAGAAGAGGATGCCGGCCATGTACATGATGGCGATGCGTTTGTGGTCGAGGGTCAGGAGCCAGGAGAGGACGCCGCGGCCGTGGGTGAGGTAGTTGTCACCGGCGGGTGCGGCGGGGTGGCCGAAGTGGGGCTGCGCGGTGATGGGGGGATTCGTGGCGGACATTTTATGGAATCTCGGCTGGAGTTAGGGATGGGGGATCAGGAGTTGGGGGTGGAGGATTGGGGTTCGGCGGCGGGCGCCTTTTCGGTGGCGGGGAGTTCGATCTTGGTGGCGGGGGCTTTGTCGCTGAGGGACTTGATCCACTCGGTCAGGGCGGTGAGCTCGGCGTCCTTGAGTCGGCCCTGGTAGGTGGGCATGACGGCGGCGTAGCCGGCGACGACCTGTCCGGCGGGGTCGAGCATGGAGTCGCGGATGTAGTTCTCGTCGGCGAGGACGGTCTTGCCGCCGACGAGGGCGACGTCGTGGCCGAAGAGGTCCTTGAAGGAGGGGCCGGTGCCGGCGCGGCCGTCGGTGGAGTGGCACTGGAAGCAGCCCTTGGTGGTGTAGAGCTTGGCGCCGGCCTCGACGGGTGGGACGGAGGCGACCCAGTTGGCGGCGTTATCGAGCCAGGCGTTAAAGGCCTCGGGCTCCTGGACAACGACCTTGCTGAGCATCATGGAGTGGCGGGTGCCGCAGTACTCGGCGCAGAAGAGGTCGTACTCGCCGGTTTTTTCGGCCTTGAACCAGGTGGTGTTGAGGCGCTTGGGAACGGCGTCTTTTTTTATGCGGAAGGTGGGGACGAAGAGGCTGTGGATGACGTCGTCGCTCTGGAGCAGGAGGCGGATGGGGACGTCCTTGGGGACGTGCAGGGTGTCGCTGGCGGCCTGGTTGGGGTAGACGAACTCCCATCGCCATTTGGAGGCGACGACCTTGACCTCGTAGGCGTAGTCGGGGGGGGCGGCGAGGTCCATGAAGCCCTTGAAGCCGTAGTAGAAGATGGCCAGGAAGATGGCGGTGGGGATGAGGGACCAGGTGAGCTCGAGGGGTGTGGAGTGGGAGGGC
>JADZCW010000239.1 GCA_020851395.1 Phycisphaeraceae bacterium | reverse complement strand
TTCACGGGGCCAAGAACGCGGCGTTGCCGCAGTTCGCGGCCTGTCTGCTGACGGACGAGCCGGTGGTGCTGCGCGACGTGCCGGACCTGGCGGACATCCGCAACATGGCCCGGGTGCTGGGGGACCTCGGGGCGGAGGTGGGCTTCGAGCCGGGGGACCGGCCCGAGATGGGCCAGACGGTGCGGATGGTGGTCAAGGACCCGTCCAAGAGCGAGGCGGCCTACGACACGGTGCGGACGATGCGGGCGAGCGTGTGCGTGCTGGGACCGCTCTTGGCCAAGCGCGGGTACGCCCGGGTGTCGATGCCGGGCGGGTGCAACATCGGCGACCGGCCGGTGGACCTGCACCTGCGCGGGCTGCGGGCGCTCGGGGCGCAGATCACGCTGGACGAGGGCTACATCGTGGCCCGCTCGCCGGGGTCGGACGTGGGCAAGCCCGGACGGCTTCAGGGAGCACGAATCTTCCTCGGCGGGCCGTTCGGATCGACGGTGCTGGGCACGGACAACGTGATGTGCGCCGCGGCGCTGGCCGAGGGGACGACCATCATCGAGTCGGCGGCGTGCGAGCCGGAGGTGGTGGACCTCGCACGGCTGCTCAACAGCATGGGGGCGAAGATCGAGGGGGCGGGTTCGCCGCGGCTGGTGATCCACGGGGTGGAGAAGCTGCACGGGGCGGACCACTGCATCATCGCCGACCGGATCGAGGCGGGCACCTACATGATGGCCGCGGCGATGACCAACGGGGACGTGGTGCTGGAGAACTGTCCGTTCGACGCGCTGGGGGCGACGCTGGACCGGCTGAGCTCCATCGGCGTGGACGTGCAGCCGATCGACAACGGGCAGGCGGGCGGGCGGGAGCATCTTTCCGCGGCGCAGGCCTTGAATGAGGACCTCTGTCGGGGACGGACGGTGACGATCTCCAGCAATCGCAGGCTCGAGCCGGTGGCGGTGACCACGCAGCCGCACCCGGGATTCCCGACGGACTTGCAGGCGCAGATCATGGCGCTCTTGTGCATGGCTGATGGGAACTCGATCATCACGGAGAAGATCTATCCGGATCGGTTCCTGCACGTGGCGGAGCTGCTGCGCATGGGGGCGAACCTCGTGCGGAATGGGCCGAGTGTGATGGTAAGCGGGGTGCGCGAGCTGCGCGGGGCGCCGGTGATGGCCAGCGACCTGCGGGCATCGGCGGGACTGGTGCTGGCGGGGCTGGCGGCGGAGGGGACGACGACGATCAACCGCGTCTACCACCTTGACCGTGGCTATGAGCGGATGGAGCTGACGCTCCAGAAACTCGGGGCGGACATCGAACGCGTGGACAAGCCGGCGGTGTGACCCCCGGAAGGGGATCCCGGTGATCCAAAATCGGATTGGTTATGGAGAGGTTTCATGGACGCTCAATTGCTCGATATCCTCTGCTGCCCATTGACGCGGTCGAAGCTGCGGCTTGAGGGCGAGGAATTGGTGGCGGAGAAGCCGGAGGGGGCGGGGTTGCGTTACCCGATCCGCCAGGGGATCCCGATTCTGCTGGTGGATGAGGCGAAGCTGCCCCCGGGGGTGGCGAACCTCGAGGAATTTAAGAGGAAGTACGCGGATCAGATCCCGGCGTGATGTCGGTGGGGGCGCCGAGGCGACGGGGCTCGAGCCAGGCGACGACGCCGGCGGCGACCAGGTACGTCAAGGCGGCTGAGATGAGCGTGTCGGAGAGGAAATGCCCACCCTGGGCCATGCGGGCGTAGGCGGTCAGGCTGGCGTAGACGATCACCACAACAAAGACCATGGCGCGACCGAGGCGGTGGCGGCGCGGCAGGACCAGGGCGATGGCGACAAGGACCATGGCCATCGAGACGTGGCCCGAGACGAAGCTGGCCCCCGCGTCCGCGGAAGGTCCGAGCGGATGCCACCAAGGCAGGAAGTCGCGCGTGCCGCCGAACTCGTGCAGTTGGATGGGGCGATCGCGGCCCCAGCAGCCTTTGAGCAGTTCGTTGACCAAGAGCCAGGGTCCGATGATCGCGGAGAGGACCATGGCGAGGAACCGCCAGCGGTGAACGCGCCAGACGGGACGGAACAGGCCGACGAGCAGGCCCGCGATCGAGACGTAGACCATCGCCCAGCCGACCTTGGGGCCGTGCTCGTAGATCAAGAGCCAGGGCTGATGCTGCTTGCCGTACCACACGCCGGGCAATGCTGGATCACTGAACCAGCGGGCGACGGACTGGTCCACGGTCGGTGGCGCGGTGATCAGGGCGGAGAGGACCAGCAGGATCAGCGCCAGGCGGACGTGGAACCGGGAGGGGCGATCACTGGCCATGCTGGGCTGAGGAGTCTTCGGCACGGGGACATTTTACGCGGGTCTGATGATGTCTGTGGATGCCGAATGAGCGGGCATTGGCCGCCCCCCTATTCAGCGGCTACGATGGCGGCCTGTCACGCCTCTGTGGGCCCAGCCACTCCCCCACCGATTCGCAAAGGATCTTGCCTTGCCTCAGCGCACGCTCATCAAGGATCTTCAGCCCGCTCAGCTCATTGAGGGCATCTTCGCCATCCATAACTGCCAGCTCGGGCAGACCAAGACGGGCAAGCCCTACATCAAGTGCCTGCTGTCGGACCGCTCGGCCCGCACCCCCGGAAGGATGTGGAACGCGTCCGAGGACTTCTTCAAAGGGCTGCCGACGGATGGGTTCGTGTGGGTCGAGGGGCAGGCACAGCCCTATCAGGGGGAGATGCAGGTCATCATCCAGAACATGTACGGCGCTGAGCCGATGGAGAGCGATCTCGATTGGCTGATGCCCAAGACGCGGTTCGACATCGGACAGATGTACAGCGAGCTGACGGGCATCCTCGGCACGGTCAAGAACCCGACGCTGCGGGCAATTGTCGACGCTTATCTCGCGGACGAGGCGCTGATGGAGCGGATGCGGCGGGCCCCTGCGGCGGTGACGATGCACCACGCCTTCATCGGCGGGCTGCTCGAGCACACGCTGAGCCTGGTCCGCTCGGCGACGGCGCTGCTGCCGCTCTATCCGGAGCTCAATGCGGAGCTGGTGATCGTCGGGCTGTTCCTGCATGACCTGGGCAAGTGCCAGGAGCTGGCGTGGGACAAGGGTTTTTCCTACAGCGACGACGGGCAGCTGGTCGGGCACATCGTGCGCGGGGCGATCTGGCTGCGTCAGAAGGCGGAGGCCCTCAAGGCCGGGGGGACAGCGATCTCCGAGCCGGTGGTCAACGTGCTCGAACACATCATCCTGTCGCACCACGGGC